>JAUXIP010000084.1 GCA_030620935.1 Deltaproteobacteria bacterium
ATCGGGGCCGTTTTGTTCGTCCTTGGACTATACACGGTCCTCACCCGACGCAACGCCATCAGCATCCTCATGGGTGTGGAGCTTATCTTGAACAGCGCCAACGTCAATTACGTAGCATTTTCTCACTTCAGTACGGGAAACGTGGACGGCCAGATCTACGCGATCTTCGTCATCATGCTGGCAGGCGCGGAAGCAGCCGTAGGACTGGCCATCGTTCTGGCCATCTTCCAGACCTTTCATACCATCGACGTGGAGGCGGCGGAGACGCTTAAGGAGTAGACTACGCATTTTAGATTTTGGATTGTGGATTGAATTGGAAATCTAAAATCTAAAATGGAAGGATAAATGGATCATCCCATACAGACAGATTATCTCCGCTGGATCGTTCTCCTGCCCCTGTTAGGCGCAGCCGTGAACGGTCTCTTGGGGGCGACCCTCCAGAGGAAGATGGGGAAATGGATCATCAGCTTCCTCGCGTGCGCTCCGGTGATCGGCTCCTTTATTCTCTCCCTTCAGGCCTTCTCAGGCTTATTAGCCTTGAAGCCTGAAGAGCGGTTTTTCATCGATCAGGTCTATTCGTGGCTCCACATCGGGACGCTGAATGTCGATGTGGCTTTCTGGGTGGATCCACTTTCGGCAGTGATGCTCCTGGTCGTGACGGGCATAGGCGGACTCATCCATATCTATTCCATGGGGTACATGCATGAGGATAAGTCCTACTGGCGCTACTTTGCCTTTCTAAATCTTTTCACCTTTTCGATGCTGCTCCTGGTCACGGGCGACAGCCTTCTCCTTATGTTCATTGGCTGGGAAGGGGTGGGGCTTTGCTCCTACGCCCTGATTGGCTTTTGGTATCATGACCACACCAACACCCGGGCCGGCAACAAGGCTTTTATTGTCAACCGGGTCGGCGATTTCGGATTTCTTTTAGGGATATTTCTCCTCTTTTGGACCCTGCACGGGCAAGGTCACGGGACCGTGGTCTTCCGTGAGATCGCGCAAGGGGCCTCTCTTCTCGAGGGACAAGAGATCTGGGGCATCGGCGTCGTCACGTTGGTCACCCTCTTTTTCTTCATCGGCGCTGCTGGAAAGTCAGCCCAGATTCCTCTCTACGTTTGGCTCCCCGATGCCATGCAGGGGCCGACGCCGGTGAGCGCTCTTATCCACGCTGCGACCATGGTCACAGCCGGCGTCTACATGATCGCCCGCCTACACTTTCTCTACTCGATGGCGCCAGTCACCCTGGGAATCATTGCATGGATCGGTGCTGCGACTGCCCTTTTCGCTGCCACGATCGCCCTGACTCAGAACGACGTCAAGCGGGTCCTGGCCTATTCGACCATCAGCCAGCTCGGCTATATGTTTCTGGCCGCGGGCGTGGCTGCTTACGGGGCGGCCATCTTTCATCTCATGACCCATGCTTTCTTTAAGGCCTGTCTCTTTCTCGGTTCCGGCAGCATCATTCACGCAATGGGTGGAGAGCAGGATATGCGCAAGATGGGCGGCTTAAGAAAATACATGCCCTATACGTTCTGGACCTTTGCCATCGCTGTTTTAGCCATTGCTGGGACTCCACTGACTGCCGGCTTTTTTTCCAAAGACGAGATTCTATGGCAGGCTTTTTCCAGCCCGCATGGCTCCCGCATGCTGTGGTTTCTGGGCGTCCTCGGTGCGGGACTTACCGCCTTCTATATGTTCCGGCAGTTTTTTCTGGTCTTTTTCGGTGAGTGCCGTGCTGATCATCATGTCCAGGCCCATCTCCACGAGTCGCCCAAGGTAATGACCCTACCGCTGGTCCTGCTGGCGATCGGCTCGATCGCTGCCGGATGGATCGGGCTGCCTGCGATTTTCGGCGGGAGCGCCTTCGCCCACTGGCTGGAACCTGTATTCGGCGGCCATCATGAGGCCCACGCCTCAGTGGCATTGGAAGGCGGCTTGATGGTCTTCTCCGTGGCCGTTGCGGCTTTCGGCTTCTACATCGCTTATCTAACATACTATCGCGGAACGATATTGCCGGAGCGCTTCTCCTCTCTCCTCGGCGGGCGGCTGTACCGTTTATCTTACAACAAGTATTACATCGATGAGTTCTATCAGTTTGTCTTCGTCGGCGGGGTACTGCTTTTAGCGCGCGTCGGCGCCTGGATTGACCGATATATCATCGACTTTATCGTAGATGGTTCCGCGAAGACGACAATCGGCGTCTCCTGGATCAACGGTCTTTTCGACAACCATGTGATCGACGGGATCGTCAACCGCGTCGCCGATTCGACTTTTGCGGCAGGAGACAAGTTAAGAAAAATTCAAACGGGAAACATCAACAGCTATCTTTACGTGATCTTGGGGGCGGTCGTCCTCTCTGTGATCATCAAGTTGCGCTATTGAGGCTGATTCCGATGGGGGAGTCCGAAACATGACAGAAAACGTGCTTAGTTACATGGTCTTTTTCCCTTTGGCCGGGATGGTTGTAGTGCTCTTACTACCAGGCAGTCGCCATAACCTGATCCGCTGGGTCTCCGCTCTGTTCACTGTCCCGCCGCTTCTTCTTGCTGTATGGCTCTATCGCAATTTTGATACGACCGTTCACACTTTGCAGTTTGAAGAAAGATTCTCCTGGATCCCGGCCTATAACATCGAATATTTCGTTGCGGTCGATGGGATCAGTATTTCAATGGTCCTTTTGACCGCCCTGCTTTGCTTTATTTGCATCTTTGCTTCCTGGGGCATCGACAAAGCGGTCAAGGGTTACTTCGCCCTATTTCTTCTCCTCGACACCGGCATGATGGGTGTATTCGTAGCTCTGGATTTCTTTCTCTTTTACATCTTCTGGGAGGTGATGCTCCTGCCCATGTATTTTCTGATCGGGATTTGGGGCGGGCCGCGCAAAGAATATGCCGCGATCAAGTTCTTTCTCTATACCCTCTTCGGCAGTGTACTGATGCTGCTGGCGATTTTGGCGCTCTATTTCGCCAATGATCCTCCTACCTTCGACATGACCAAGCTGATCGCCCAGAGCGGCAATTATGGCACTGCGGTCCTCCCGATGTGGCCCTTCAATCAGTGGGGCTGGGGGTTCCAACACCTCGTCTGGATGGCCCTGTTTGTCGGCTTCGCGATTAAGATCCCGGCCTTCCCCTTCCACACGTGGCTTCCCGACGCTCACGTGGAGGCGCCGACGGCGGTCTCGGTTATCCTGGCCGGCGTTCTGCTCAAGATGGGCACCTATGGGATCCTGCGGATTAATTTTCCCATGCTTCCTCAGGCCACTGCGGATCTCGCTTTTTATTTCCTCGCGGCCTTGGGCGCTTGGAACATCGTTTATGGGGCGCTCTGCGCCATGGCCCAGACAGATTTAAAGAAACTCGTTGCCTACTCCAGTGTTAGCCACATGGGGTATGTGATGTTGGGGATGGCGACCTTTACCACCCAAGGGATCAACGGCGCGGTGCTGCAGATGTTCAACCACGGGACGATCACGGCGATGCTCTTTTTGCTTGTGGGAGTCATTTATGACCGCGCTCATCACCGGGACATTGAAGGATTCGGCGGGCTGGCGGCTGTGATGCCGGTCTATACGGGCGTGACGGCGCTGGCCTTTTTCGCCTCGATGGGGCTGCCCGGTCTCTCCGGCTTTATTTCCGAGGTGCTGGTGTTGCTCGGCGCCTGGCAAAAATATCCCATTCTTACGGTCATCGGAGCGAGCGGGGTTGTTCTGACGGCAGGGTATCTCCTGTGGACCGTCCAGAGGATTTATCTGGGTCCGACGAATGAAAAGTACAAGGCGCTCGCGGAAATCAACGGCCGCGAACTCTTCACCCTCATTCCATTGGCAATCATCGTGGTTATTCTCGGGGTCTATCCCCACGCAGTCCTGGACCTCCTGCGTCCTTCTCTTGATCATCTAAATCAGATCGTCATCCCGCATCTTTCCTGAGCAGCCATGGATCTGGGTAATCTCGAGAGCCTTAGATTTTTTTATCCCGAAGCGATTCTGACCGGGACTATCCTTCTTCTCATCGTCCTCGACCTGGTGCTTCAAAATAAGAGGCGGCTTGGGTCTATCGCCCTTGCCGGTTGCTTTTTATCCCTTCTTGCCACTTGGCAGCTTTACGGGACTCCCGGAGGCTGGCTTTTTCAGCGGATGATCATCCTGGACAACTTCAGTCTCTTTTTCAAGGTGGTTTCTCTCATGGCGGTTTTACTGACCGTCTGGCTCTCTTTGGGCAGTCGCGAGATTCGGCAAGTCCATCAGGGCGAATATTATACGATCCTTCTAACCTCCGCTCTCGGCATGTTTTTTATGGCCTCTTCGAGCAATCTCCTGATGGCCTATCTCTCTCTGGAGCTGGTGAGTCTTACCTCCTACATCCTTACCGGTTTTCTGCCCCGTAGCCGCCGCTCGACTGAAGGGGCGCTAAAATATCTCATCTACGGCGGGGTCGCCTCAGGCGCGATGATTTACGGAATGAGTTGGATCTTCGGCATGACCGGCAGCCTGGACTACGGCCGGATCAACGAGGTCATCGTTCAAGGCGGAATCAATCAGCTCGCCCTTTTTATCGCTTTTATTCTGATCCTGGCCGGCTTCGGCTATAAAGTCGTCTTTGTCCCTTTCCACATGTGGTCCCCGGACGCTTATCAGGGGGCACCGACACCGATCACGGCCTTTCTTTCGGTTGGATCGAATGCAGCCGGCGTAGCCATCCTCATCCGCTTCTTTTTCCCAGCGGTTTCGCGCCTGGGCGAAGGGGGAATATGGGTCCCTGTCTCGGGCGTGGAATGGCCCTACGTTCTCATCGTCATCAGCATGGTGACGATGACCTTGGGCAATTTGAGCGCCCTAAATCAACAGAACGTCAAGCGCATGCTCGCCTATTCCGGCATTGCCCACGCCGGCTATATTCTCATGGGGCTGGTCGTCCTGAACAACGAAGGGCTGAGCGCAATTCTCTTTTACACCTTCGTCTATCTCATCATGAATGTCGGAGCCTTCTTAGTAGTCATCATCGTCGCTAATGCCACGGGAAAGGAAGATCTCGAGGCCTACCGCGGCCTGGCTTGGCGCGGGGCCGCCGTTCCCGCGGTCTGCATGGCGATCTTTCTCTTCTCGCTTACCGGGCTTCCCCCTTTTGCGGGCTTCATCGGCAAGTTTTTTCTCTTTGCGGCGGTTATTCGGCAAGGAGGGACGTTGTTTATCAGCCTGGCCGTCGTAGCGGCCATCAACAGCGTCGTCTCTCTCTATTACTACGCGCGAATTGTGAAGACGATGTTTCTGGATTCTCCCAACTCCACCGACGAGGCAGTGGCCATGACCGCAGACACCTCAGCCCTCCTGGGCGTCCTTTCCGCCATGACAGTTCTCCTCGGCATCTACTGGGCTCCTTTGGTTCAATACACCACTTACTCTCTCCAGTTCTTTATGAAATAAAAAAAATACGGCCATCGATGAGGGCTGAGGAGGGGACTTGAAAGTATGATGTGGCTACCCGGCCGACCGATGCTCCGTGCGACAACGGCACGAGATGAGACAAACAGTAGCCCCCCTTAGTTCCTCTGTGGCGTCGATTGGCTACGTGGCCCCGCACTGTGCTCCTGGCGTATCAGCGAGCAAGCCGAGGTCCCGAAAAAGTATTGATGGCGGTTAGTTGCATTCGTGCGGCAGGCCATGTATGGTGAATGTATGGCGCGCTTGATTTCGACTACGGTTCGGCTCGAAGAAGAGGATGTGCGAGCTTTGAAGAGAGCCCGAGCGGCAGGCCACTCCGCCTCGGTCCTTATTCGCAAGGGGCTTCGGGTGGTGGCGTCCCGCTATTACACCGGACGCCGCCCGCCGTCTACACGGCTCTTCGAGTCGACCGACAACAAACTTGGCGATGAATCTGAACTCTTCCGGGACCTCAAAGCTTGAGACCGCCGATCGTCGCAGATACCGGCGGGCTTCTACGCGGCCTCGCCGGCACGAAGGACGGCAAGCCGAGTTTTCCTGAGTATGAAGAGATCCTGACATCCGCGAGTCTGGTTATCGTGCCGGGTCTCGTCCTGGCCGAGGTGGACTACTTTCTACGCGAGAACAGAGTCGCCATGCGGAAACTTGTCGCTGAGATTTTCGATCCGGCGACACGCTACGAGTATGAGATCCCTCTACCATCCGACATCGTTCGTGCCCTTGAACTCGACGCGAGATTCTCGAAGCTCAAGCTGGGGCTCGTCGATGGAACAGTCGTTGCCGTAGCTGAGCGAAGGCACATCTACCGGGTGCTGACGACCGATCGTCGCGACTTCACTGCGATCCGCGTCGGTCCGCGTCTAACGCGGGCGCTGGAGCTGCTGCCGTAAGGGCGAGAAGAGGCAGCAGAACAAGAGGCTTGAGCGGCCGCGCGTTGTGCCGCTCACCCTTTGCGTTAGCAGTCCATACGGGCATTTGGTAGAGTAAGCGGCAATAAGAAATGTGAGGAGATAGTTATGGCTCGGGCAGTTGAAAAGATTGAGGAAGAGATTCGCTCGTTAAGCGCCGCAGAGAAAGTGGAACTCCTCCGCTCGCTCATATCCGAACTCGATGCTCCGTCGGACCCCGACGTCGAGGGTGCATGGCTCGAAGAGGCACAGAGACGACACCAGGATCTCGTCGAAGGGAAGGTGAAGGGTGTTCCCGGCGAGCGAGTGTTTGAGAATCTGCACTCGCGCCTTCGCCGATGAGATACGAGTTTCATCCTGAGGCAGAGGAAGAATTCATCGAATCCGCAGCCTATTACGAGCAAGCCGTCCCGGGTCTCGGTGAACGCTTTGCTAGCGAGGTGCGCAGCGCTATTGAACGACTCGTGGAGTAACCTGAGATCGGTTCTCTGATGGATGCGGACCTGCGCAAGCTCGTGTTGACTCGTTTCCCGTACTTCCTGATTTACAGCTTTTTCCCCGACTTGCTACGGGTTGTTGCAGTGGCTCATGCGCGTCGTCGTCCTGGTTACTGGCGCTCTAGAGTCAGCCGCTAACAATGAGATGGAGACCGACACCACTGCGCGGCTCATCCCCTGCAGCGTTGGCGTGCCCTTTTCTTCTCCCTTTTTTAACCTCCTTCCTGGAAACATAAACGTCTCCTTGACATTCGTCTTTTCATCGCATATCCGTTTTGGCCATGAGTAAGGCTCAGCAAATACGGGATTTGCTAGGTTCCAAAGGATCTCTGGTCATGCCTGGGGTCTATGATGCCTTGAGTGCGAAGATCGCGTCCCGTGCCCGTTTCGATGTGATCTTTACTACGGGTTACGGTATCTCGGCCACGATGCTCGGAGAGCCGGATTTCGGTATTCTTACCCAAACCGAGATGCTGTCGGCTGTACGGCGGATTTGCGGCGCAGTAGAAAACCCCGTCATCGTAGATGCGGATACCGGATACGGCAATGCCATCAACGTTACCCGGACGGTGCAGGAGCTCATTCGAGCGGACGCCGCCGGCATGTTTCTCGAAGATCAGGTTTGGCCCAAGCGGTGCGGTCATATGAAGGGCAAGCAAGTCGTTCCGCTGGACGAGTACCTAAAAAAGCTCGACGCTGCTATAAATGCAAGGAAGGTGAAAGATCTCTTTATCGTAGCCCGTACCGATGCGCGGCAGGCCTTGGGACTAAAAGAGGCGATTCATCGGGGGGTAGCCTTCAAGAAGGCAGGGGCAGACGCTGTTTTTATAGAAGCCCCCGAAAACATCGAGGAAATGACAGAGATTGCACAGAACGTGCCGGGACCCCTTGTTGCCAATATGATCGAACGCGGCGTAACTCCGCTTTTGGACCCTCAGCAGTTGAAAGAGTTAGGCTTTGCTTTGATCGTCTGGCCGGTCGG
>JAUXIP010000335.1 GCA_030620935.1 Deltaproteobacteria bacterium
CTGCGATGGGAATCCCCAAGCTCGGCTACCAGACTCGCATGCGTAGAGTATCCGCACATCCTCCTCAGCTTCAATCTGCCGAAGCGAAGATTCGATCTGTGTACGAATAAGAGGATCGATCATGTGTCTTTAGAATTTAACGACTGGCGGCTCAGCAAAAACAACTGTATGACCTCTCAACAATGAACTGGACGCCTTACCCTGGTTTTCCGTCAAGCCGCGGGCGGGACAAGACGGGCCAATAGCGCACCGCATAAAGCGCAAAGGCTGCCGACCACAAGAACGCCGAGCCGATAACGGTCACAAGATACACGCTAGGAAGCAGGAGTCCCCCCGCTACACGCACGAGCGCGGCAAGTTGCACAAGGACATAGGCCGCCACTTCAAAACCGTCAGCCTTGAGGGGACGTCCGGTGTGGCCGCGCGCCGTCCTAGTCATCATGCCGATTGTGAGCCCGCCAATCGCGCCGACGGTCAACGCATGCAGTGCAAACGATTCGGCGAGCAGCCCCGCTGCAGACATGGCGCGCAAGGCCAAGTGAACAACTATCCACGCATAGCCGGCGTGGAGAATCCACACCAGCGGCGTAGCGACCGTGCGCCAGGGCTGCCAGAGATAAAGTCGAACGGCATGTGCGAGCGCGCATACGATAACGACCGCCAGAACGACGGTCTCAGGCCCCTGGATAAGGTCGACGACCAGCAGGACCAGGAGGCCCCCCAGAGAGAGCTTTTCCACCAGGGGTAATCGCCGTGCCTGTGTGCCGGGGATGCCGTTGTTGGTAAATATCGGGATGACGCGACCACCCATGACGGCCATTACAAACAAAATGATGTCGAGCCCTGCCACTAGACCCAATCTGGCCGGAAGTTCGAGAGCGCCTTGGTAAGCCAGGTGAAACGCGAGGACCGCACATCCCATGAGAATCAGCAATCCCACAAAGAAGTAGTTTCGACGATTGCCGCTCCGGGCGAGTGGGACCCCGATTGCGAGCGCAACCGCGACGGGAAAGCCCGCGTTGACATACGCCGCAGCGGTTCCATAAGGCGTCAAGACGAGTACGCGCCCCATCAACCAGAGGGCGGCAAGCAGTGCCAAAGGGATGCCGCTCGGTGTAGGCTGTTTGGTCCACGTCCGCACGGCAGTGAGCAAAAAGCCGGCAACCACCGCCACTGTGAATCCAAAGAGCATCTCGTGGGCGTGCCACAGGGAACCCGGTAGATAGACTCCCGTCGGCACCCGCCCCACAAACTGCGCTGCCCAGACGAGGACGCTTAATGCACTGAAGACACTTGCAAGAAGGTAGAAGGGCCGAAAGCCCAAGTTCCACAGCGCAAAACCCGCGTAGGGGCGAGCCGGTTCCAAGTTGGGATGCTCAATATGCAGCGGCTTGTCCATGCCAGGTCTCCAGTCCTCAATGACGCAGCATCGTTGCGCAACGCCTCTATTGTGGCCGTCCTTCTTCTAGCTTTTTCACATAGCGCTCATCGATGAACGTTTGCGGAGGCGGTAGCGGAAGTGAGATCCTGCCGCTTCCCAGCAACAATTCCATAATCGTTGCGACGCCTTCCAGAGTCGGAGCGAGATTTGGAGCCGTTGGAGGTTTGAGGTAGAGGTCGTAAGTTTCCTGCGCTTGTTTTTCGGGTGTTTCTGTAGAGCGGCTCAAGATTTTGACAGCATCTTGTTGGTTTGCGGGATTCGCAAGCCACTCCCAGGCTTCCTTTAAAGATTGCAAAAAGGAGACGGCCTTCTCGCTGATTTTTTCTTCGCGTCGCACCACGCAAACAGTAAAGGGGTAGTAGGGGACGACTTCGGAAGAGGAAGCCAAACTCCTGAAACCCGATTCCTCCAAAAAAAAGTCGAATGGTTGGGTGACCATGGTCGCGGCTAAAAGACCCTGCTTGAGTTGCTCACATCGTTTGGGAGGCGGGCCTGAGGCAACGAGATCGTAGGAATCAGGAGTGAGGCCTTTTTTCTTTAACAGCTTTTTTAAAATCAAGGCTTCTGCGGAGCGGTGATCGTTCACACCGATCTTTTTGCCCCTGAGGGCCTTGTAGTCTCCGATCGTGGGTTGGACCATGAGGCGATATTGCGGTCGGCTGTTGGTGTTGGCAATGAGGGACAGCTCGGCTCCCTTCACGATTTCAAGAAGTGCGACATCAGGGATCACGTTGATTACATCCAGGGAGCCGTCGATCAATCCGATGACAGGGTCAGGAGCAGAAGTGAAGATCTTGGCTTCTACGGAAAGATCGTGCTTGGCGAAGAGATCAAGGTCGCTGGCCACGTAGAAAGGCCAGTTCATGGCGCTTAGCTGCACCTGCCCGTAAATGAGCTTAGTGGGCATCTCTTTTCCGAGAGACGGAGCGGAGCCGGCGAGTGAGACTGTCATTGATCGTAAACTCGCTGCCGTTTTTTTCTATTGCTACGCCGTAAAGGTCCTGGGCCTTTTCTTTAGAAACATAGCCGTTTCGGATATCGCTCAAGACTTTGAGAGGATCCCGTTCGTGGGGATCTCCCAATCCGCCGCCGCCTGGGGTCTCGAGGCGAACGACGTCGCCGGGATGAAGCGTATGATCGGAATAACGGGAAGGAAGGATTTTTTCCTTTCCTGTCTTTGGGTTTAGCGTGCACTTCCCGGTTTTTCCCGCCAGGCCTCCCTCGATCCCTTTGGGTGCCACGGTGTGCTTGGTGGAGCGGAGAGAGAAGCGGGCTTCGTGGTCGAGCAGCTCGTATTCACGCACGAAACCCAATCCGCCACGGAATCTCCCCGCGCCTCCAGAGTCGGGGATCAACTCAAAACGTCTTAGCCGCGTGGAAAATTCGGATTCGATGATTTCGAGTGGGGCGATCCGTGCGTTGGACTGGTTTACGTTGGTGCCGGAGACGCCGTCCTTGCCGCTGCGGCCTCCAGAGCCGCCGCCGAAGATTTCGTACTGAACGTAGCTCTTGCCGGTTTTGTTGTTGCGGCCGCCTATGATGATCGAGCGGCTGCTGCAGCCGTCGGCGACTTTTTTATGCGGAGTCAATTGACTGAAGGCTTCCAATAGTGCCTCGACGAGTGCGTGCACTGTGGGGTTGTAGGTGTTCACCGGGGCGGGAAAATACGGGTTGACCACGCTGCCCTCGCGCACCTTCACGTCGATCACTCGCGCCAGTCCATAGTTGATATTCAGCGTAGGATCGACGAGACAGGTGAGACAGTAGGAACAAGCAGCCCGGACTACGGTAGGGCGAATGTTAGCTGGTCCCTTTGTCTGATCGGCGCAGCCGGTCAAGTCGAAAAGCAACCGGTCGCCTTTTTTCTCGATTTTCACATGGATGCGTACCGGCTTGTCGAGCTCGATCCCGTCGCTGTCGATGAATCTCTCGCCTTCTCCTGCTCCATCCGGCCATGAGGCGATCTCAACCCTGACCTTCGCCTCGGTCTGTGCGAAGAGATCTTCATAGGAGCCGAGAACCATCTCTTTACCGTATCGATCCATCATTTCCTGAAAGCGCCTTTCGCCCAAGCGAGCGGCTCCCACCTGCCCCCGCATATCACCGATAACAAGCTCAGGGGTCCGGCTATTGGCTCCGATAATCGCCTCGATGTC
>JAUXIP010000082.1 GCA_030620935.1 Deltaproteobacteria bacterium
CAGTGGGGGCGTCGGGGCTCCTTTCGCTCTTCTATAGATTCCATCGCGGCCCCTCCCTGGTTATCACAATCGTCCTTGGAGTGAGGGGGCCTGCTAAACAAGCCGAAAGCAGCGGGACTGAGCGCTTCGAAAAAACCACAGACCTATTGCTTTCGGCGCGAGAGGCAGGCCCTCGAACGGAACTTCCCGTCTCAGCCTGAGGCTGATCCGTCCTCTGGCGGAGACGAGATACGGAAGCGAAGGGATAGGATCTCCCCTTTGAATATGGTGCTGTGATCCTTGACTCGGGCGGTTTTTTGGAGCTAGTTTGCGAGCATCCCTTGGAGATGAAGCAGAAAACTGAAATCGCGGTGTTTGGCGGAGGCTGTTTCTGGTGCACCGAAGCGGTCTTCGACGAGCTACGGGGGGTGATTTCAGTCATGCCCGGCTACGCGGGCGGAAGCGAGAAAAGTCCGACCTACGAGCAGGTATGCGGTGGCCGCACAGGCCACGCCGAGGTAATTAAAGTCGATTTCGACCCAAGCCAGGTCTCTTACAGAGATCTTCTTACGGTCTTCATTGCCACCCACGATCCGACCACCCTCAACCGCCAGGGTAACGACGTCGGCACGCAGTACCGCTCCATCGTGCTTTATGCGAATGAGGAGCAAAAGCGGGAAGCCGAAGCCTTCATCAAAGAACTGAACGACTCGTCAGCCTTGGGCAAACCCGTAGTCACTACTGTGGAACCGCTCGGTGAATTCTACGAAGCCGAGGGGTACCATCGCAAGTACTTCGCGAACAATGCATATCAGCCCTATTGCCAGTTCATCATCAGTCCCAAGCTGCAGAAACTTCACAAACAGTTCGCTGAGCTGCTAAAGTCGCACGGAACGATAAAATAAAATAGACCGTCGGGGGAGGAAAGTATGAAAATGAAAAAGGACGAGGAATTGTCTCCCGAACTCCACCACGTCGCACGCGAGAAAGGCACCGAGCGGGCTTTCTCCGGACAGTACTGGAATTGTCATGAAGAGGGAATGTATAAATGCGCCGTCTGCGCGACCGAGCTTTTTTCTTCGGACACGAAGTTCGATTCGGGCACCGGCTGGCCCAGCTTTACCGAGCCTGTAAACCTTAAGCACGTTGAACTCAAGGAGGATCTAAGCTACGGCACGGGGAGGACAGAGGCCTTGTGTAAAAACTGTGGTGCCCACCTCGGCCACGTGTTTGACGACGGCCCGCGCGATCGAGGCGGCAAGCGCTACTGCATCAACTCCGTGAGCCTCAACCTCGACCCTTCCTCTCGCAACAAAGGACCATAGATTTATTCTGGCGAGCCTACGGGCGCTAGCGAACGTAGGCGTTGGAAGACTCTCCAAATCAGACCGGTCAAAAAGGTTCCAGCTGCGAGGCGCGTGAGAAACCGACGAGCGGAGGCGTAATTGAGCAGTACGTCGGAGCGAGGCGGTCGAGCGCAACGAAGCAGATAGGCCTTTGTGGCCGGTCTGCTAGTAGCTCCCGCGGGAGACGACGACCTCGACGAGCACAATGTCCTTGCGGGGTCGATCCTGAGAGCCTCGCGGCACGGTAGCCATAGCGTTGACTACGTCCTGCCCCTTCACTACTTCCCCGAAGACGGTGTGTTTCCGGTCGAGCCAAGGCGTTGCCTTGTGTGTGATGAAGAATTGGCTCCCGTTGGTATTCGGTCCGGAGTTAGCCATAGATAAGATCCCTGCCTTGGAGTGTTTGAGATCGGGGTGGAACTCGTCCTCGAACCGATAGCCGGGCCCGCCGGTCCCGGTCCCCAAAGGGTCGCCCCCCTGGATCATAAAATCGGAAATCACCCGGTGAAAGATGGTCCCGTTGTACAGGGAACGCTTTACTTTCTCTCCGGTCTTGGGATCGGTCCACTCCTTGGTCCCGGTCGCCAGGCTGACGAAGTTCGCGACGGTCTTCGGCGCCTTTTCCTCGAATAGCTGTACCACCACGTCCCCCATGCTGGTTTTTAAGGTCGCATAGAGCGGTTCCTTCTTTCCTTGCTTTTCCTGCGCTTCGCTCATGATTCCTCCCGCTACAACAAGGAGAAAAGCTGTAAGGACCATTACCATTCTGACCATCTTTTTCTCCCCGTGATGTTAACTTCTAACGTAGATGTAATGGATCAAATGACCCTGCCGTTGTGTCGATTCAAAGTAGTCGAAGTTACTGAGGGGGTCAAGCTGCGCAAATCAGGCGCTTCTCCGTCTCTTCAGGGATTTTCCCTTCGGCTCGACTCCTATCCTGGGATCATCGGCTGCAATAGATTCTACAAGCGCCCGGGCAGCCTCTTCGAAGTCTTCATTGGATTCCTGCAGATAAAGCCACTTCTTGAGGACCGGGTGAACGACTAGACTCTGGTGATCGCGGCGGAGAGACTTGTGGTGTCTCTTGTCCGTTGGAACGAGCAAGCCTATCCACGGCTCTCGGCTGCGTGCCGCCAAGACCAACACAAGCCGCCCATAGAGATAGCAGCCCTTGCAGCCGAACATCGCCTTCTCGATATAGGAAGGCTCTTCCACCAAAGGCTCAACGGCCCAATGAAAAGGATGAGACCTGTATCTCTTTGTTTTTAGTAATTCCACTAACAGCCTGCTGAAAAAGGCCCACCTGCTTCGTTGCGCTCGACTCTCTCGCTCCAACGTACTCGCTAAGTACGCCTGCGCTCGCGGGTTTCTCCCGCGCCTCGCATCTGGGACCTTTTTGACCAGGCTGAGAACAGAGTTTTGCGGCAACCCGCTAGGGAATAGAAATTCTACTTATCCGCCTCGACGATCAAGGTCATGCCTTGTGCTTCCAAGATCCTGACAGGGCTCCCAGACGGGATCCGGCCGTTGTCTGCCTTTATCTCTGCGCGCCAAAGCTCGCCGCGCACTCGGATGTAGCCGCGAGGGGCCAGCTCTTCCTGGGCGACGCCGCGGGCTCCGACGAGCTGTTCAACACCCGTCTTGACCCCAGACTCGTACGCGGTGCGGAGCAAAGGATACATGGCGAGGTCTTTTATCACCCAGAGGAAGAAAAGTCCCAGGACTATCCAGAAGGAAAATCCAAGCCAGTGCCGAAGGCCGGCCAGAATGACTATAGCGAGAACCCATCCGGGCAGTTGTATGAGCCAATATTTCGTCCAAGTGGACATATCGATGACAATCGAGCCCTGTTGAAAGATCCGGCTTGCCGGAATCTTTTAAATCCTATCGGTTAAGATTTCATTATTCCAAAGCGGAAGAAAAGTCTATCTTCCTCAAGGGGTCTTTTGACAATGAAATTCCTCAGTGCTATAGAGAAAATCGCTTAGTTCGGAGAGGGATTTTGGTATCATGGCATGGCTTGATAGCGGTTCTGGTGGCAAAAGAAGCAGTGAAAAAAGTCTTTTTTTAGAAGGTAAAGCCCCTAAAACTATTAGCGACTTGGAGAAGTAGTCTTAGATTTGCCGCTCGTCTCGTCCCTAATCCTTAGGTTTATTCCAAGATATTTTTTAGGTGCTGAGCCGGTTTTGTGCCGGCGTGGAATTATCTCTTATTCATGATCGCTTTAGCTCACACCGTTCTCATTCAAATCGTTTCCTTTCTTGTCTTGTGGTTTCTCTTAACCAAGATCCTCTTCAAGCCTTTTCTTGGAATCTTAGAGGAAAGGGAGCGAAAAACGGAAGGAGTAAAGGCTGAAAGCGCGTCGCTGATAGAGGAAGGAGAGCGCCTCCGCGTAGAGTACGAAGAGAAAATCTCGCGCGTCAGAGATGAGGGCCGGGCAATGAAGGAGTCGATTCTTCAGGAAGCCCGGCAGCAACGGGAGCGGCTTTTAGGCCAGGCTCGCGAAGAGGCGGTGGGGCTGCTCGAACGGGTCCGACAAGAAGTGCAAAATGAGCTCAGCAAAGAACGGGAGCTTGCCGGCCGCGAGGCCGAAGCCGTCGCTCAAGAGATGGCAGGAAAGATCCTCGGCAGGAGGGTTGGATGACGGCCCTGGACCTTTTTACGGTGGCCGAGGCTTGGGCATCGGCGGCTGGAGCCGAGCATCATGCGCCCTCAGTCCACCAGCTTTGGTTTCCCCTCATCAACTTTGCGATCTTTGTATTTCTGGCAGGGTGGCTCCTATATAAAAAAGGCCTGCCGGGATTGATGGCCCCGCTTAAGGATCATTTCCGTTTACGCCGTGAGGAATTTCTCGCGGTGGTGGGTGAGGCAGAAGCGGCCAAGCAGGGCGCTGAAGCGACAGTGCTAGATTATCAGGGACGATTGGAACGTTTGGATCAGGAAGTTCAATCGATTCGGGAAACTCTTCGCGCCGAGGGGGACAAGGAAAAAACCAAGCTGCTCAGCGAAGCGCACGGGCTGGCGGCCAAGATTAAGGAAGACGCCCAGTTTCTTGCAGAGCAAGAGGTCAAAGTCGCGCGGCAGAAGGTTCGTGCGGAGATGGCCGATCGAGCCCGGAGCGTTGCAGCGGAGCTGGTCCGGCGCAATCTGTCTTACGCTGATCAAGGTCGCTTAGTTGAAGAATTCGTTCAGGACATCGGACAGGTGAGATGATCGAAGGCAGCTTAAGCCGCAGGTACACGAAGGCCCTTTTCCAATTGGCGCAAGAGGGAGCTCAGGAAGAAAAGGTCGGCCGGGAGCTCGAACATTTTCTCGCCGCCTATACCGGCTCTCCTCTGCAAACCGTCTTGAACAATCCCACCTTTGAGATAGGGAGCCGGAAAAAAATTCTCGTTGAAGTCACGAAAAGTCTCCAGCTCTCTCAGTTGACCGTCCATTTCCTGTCGCTTTTGTTGGAGCGCGATCGGCTGACTTATCTGGCGGCGATCGTTTCCTGTTATCGACGTTTCCTGAATGAGGCCAAGGGTCAAGTGGAGGCCAAAGTCGTAGGCTCTCAGCCTTTGGAGCCGGCCACGCTGGAGAAGTTGCGTGAGGTGCTCAGCACCATCTCCGGCAAAGAGGTCCTGCTCCAGGAGGAAAGCGATCCGGGGCTGATCGGTGGCGTGTTGATCCAGTTGGAAGGCAAGGTTTACGACGGTACTGTGCGGACACAGCTTGAGAAGATGAAACAGTGCATCGCGCGCGGATATTAATATATGAATTTCGAGTCAGCGATACAAAATGTGCCGGTAATTTAGGAGAAAACTATGGAAATTGGAACAGCGGAGATCAGCCGGATCATAAAAGAGCAGATCCGGGACTACGAAAAAGGTGTCGAGATCCAGGAGGTCGGCACGGTCCTTTCTACCGGCGACGGCATCGCCCGCATCTACGGTCTTGACCGGGTTGCTGCGGGAGAGCTGCTGGAGTTTCCTCACGGGATCTACGGTGTTGCGTTGAATCTCGAGGAGGACAATGTCGGCGCGGCGCTTTTCGGTGAGACCCACATGATCAAAGAGGGCGATACGGTCAAGCGCACGGGCAGGATCGCCGAGGTGCCTGTGGGAAAAGCCCTCGTAGGACGTGTCGTGAACGCTTTAGGCGAAGCTATCGATGGGCGGGGACCGATCGAGACCAAAGACAGAAGGAGGATCGAGATCAAGGCGCCTGGGATCGTGGCGCGCCAGCCGGTTAAAGAACCTTTGCAAACCGGCCTCAAAGCCATCGATGCAATGATCCCAATAGGCCGCGGGCAGCGGGAATTGATCATCGGCGACCGTCAGACCGGCAAGACCGCGCTCGCCGTCGATACCATCATCAATCAAAAAGGGGGCAACGTTATCTGCATCTACGTGGCGATTGGCCAGAAGCGCTCAACCGTGGCTCAAGTAGTTGATAAACTTAGAGAATATGGCGCCATGGACTATACGATTGTGGTTGCTGCCACCGCCTCTGAGTCCGCCCCACTCCAGTACATCGCGCCCTACAGCGGCTGCACGATGGGCGAGCATATCCGCGACAACGGCGGCCACGCCCTCCTGATCTACGACGATCTTTCGAAGCATGCTGTGGCCTACCGCCAACTTTCGCTGCTCTTGCGCCGACCGCCGGGCCGCGAGGCTTTCCCTGGAGACGTTTTTTACCTCCATTCCCGGCTGCTCGAGCGCGCGGCCAAACTGAGCGACGCACGTGGCGGCGGCTCGTTGACCGCGCTGCCGATCATCGAAACCCAAGCAGGAGACGTCTCTGCTTACATCCCGACGAACGTTATCTCTATCACCGACGGCCAGATCTTTTTGGAAAGCGATCTCTTCTATTCCGGCGTCAGACCGGCGATCAACGTCGGTATCTCGGTCTCCCGCGTCGGCGGCAACGCGCAGATCAAAGCGATGAAGCAGGTCGCCGGAACCCTGCGTCTCGATCTCGCCCAGTACCGTGAGATGGCGGCCTTCGCTCAGTTCGGCTCGGACTTGGACCAGACCACCCAGCGCCAGCTTAATCGCGGCAGCCGTCTGGTTGAGCTACTCAAACAGGGGCAGTACGAACCGGTTCCCGTAGAAAAGCAGGTCCTGATCATCTTCGCTGGGACCAACGGCTTCGTCGATCATCTGCCGGTTACCGCCCTCAAAAAGTACGAGCATGAGCTCTATGCCTTTGTCGAGTCTAAGTATCCGGATCTTTTCCCCGAGATCTTCAAGAAACGGGAGCTGAACGAGGAGATGAGGGAGAAGATCAACAAGGTGTTGGAGGAGTTTAACGCTAGCTTTAAAGAGTAGTTTCGTGTTTCGGGTTTGGAGTTTCGGGTTAACTCGAAACTCGACACTAGCAACTCGGAACTAATAGAGAACAATGGCCACCCTCAAAGTCATACGCAGGCGGATCGGCTCGATCCGCAACACGCAGCAGATCACCAAGGCAATGAAGATGGTGTCGGCTGCCAAGCTGCGCCGCGCTCAGGGGGCGGTGGTAGAGGCCCGCCCCTACGCCGATAAAATGGCCGATCTGCTAAAAAACCTCTCCGCCCGGGTTTCGAGCGAAGCCCATCCGCTGCTCAGCGTGCGGGAGGAAAAACGCATCCATCTTTTACTTTTGACGTCGGATCGAGGTCTCTGCGGAGGTTATAACGCAAACTTGATCCGGGCTGCGGAAAGATTCGTCCGTGGTCCCGGCGCAGGCAAAGAGATTCAACTGGCCCTGGTCGGGCGCAAAGGGGCGGATTATTTTCGGCGGCGAAAGGCGGCGATTTCCGACCGTCACATCAATATCTTGGCGACCCCGCCTGAAGAGTTGGCGAGCGAGCTCGCCAACAAGTTGATCGGCCGTTTTGTACGCGGGGAAACCGACGCAGTCTACATTCTCTACAGCAGTTTTCGCTCGGCCCTTTCCCAGGTGCCGACGTTGGAGAAGCTTATTCCTGTGGAACCGAAGGAAGAGGAGAGCGAGGAGCAGCTCACCGAATATCTTTTCGAGCCCGGAATCGAGGCGCTGCTTTCGAGCCTTGTCCCCAAGGTCGTCGAGGTCGTGATCTATCGGGCGCTGTTGGAGGGCGCAGCGAGCGAGCACGGTGCGCGCATGACGGCGATGGACTCTGCAACCACGAATGCGTCGAAGATGATCGGGCGCCTTACCCTGCAAATGAACCGGGCCCGGCAGGCCTCGATCACCCGAGAGCTGATGGAGATCGTCGGCACGGCGGAAGCGTTAAAATAAAAGTTTCAGGTTTCGAGTTTCGTGTTTCAGGCTAACTAGCAACGAGAAACCAGAAACTCGGAACGGTTTTAAATTCGGAGGTTTTAACACGATGAGTAATATGGGAAAGATCACCCAGGTTTTGGGAGCGGTCGTGGACGTCGAGTTTTCCGACGGTGCGTTGCCGTCGATATACAACGCGCTCAAGATCAGCAATCCCGCGATCAGCGACGAGAAGTGGAACCTGATCGTCGAAGTCGCGCAGCACTTGGGTGAAAATACGGTCCGCTGCATTGCTATGGACACTGCCGAAGGTCTGGTTCGGGGTATGGAGGTCATGGATACGGGGGAGGGAATTACGGTCCCCGTTGGTCCAG
>JAUXIP010000063.1 GCA_030620935.1 Deltaproteobacteria bacterium
AATGATCGCAAACGGCGCTGATTACCCCTCGATGACCCATTGGGGCGCCGGGGCGGGAGTCCCGTGGGCCTGTCGTATTGCTCCCCACCGCAAGCTCCAGGCTGGCGATATGATCAACACGGAATTAGAAGCGAAATACGGCGGGTACATCGCCCAGACAGTTCAGGCAGCCTGTCTGGGAAAGATCCCTCCGGAACTGGCCCGTTCCTTTCAAACCAGCGTGCAGATATTCGACGAGCTTGTAAAATTCATGAAGCCTGGAATCACCTTCCGCGAGGTAATCACTTTTTACCAGAAAATGGTGCGGGAGTCCGGTCACATCCCCAAGGGAATGCTCCTCCATGGCCGGGGGCTGGGAGAGGATAGACCCCAGGTGACCGGCGAAGCCGGCCCGAACTACACCGGCGCCCAGTATACGATGCACCTGGATATTCCCTTGGTCGAAGGGAATGTCTGTGTCTTGAAGCCTGGTGCCATGCCTTCGGACGAGCCTGACTCCATAAGATGCGGAGATATCGTCGTCATCAATCGCGATGGCGCACGGCGGCTAGGAAAACGGAAATTTAGCTTTCCTGAGATCCAGTAAGACAGTAGAGTTCTAGTCATCCTGGTCTAGGTAAAGCAATATAGGTTTCGACCGAGATAGGACGATGTTACCAAAACGGTTTGCCAGGTGGCTGAATGCGGATACCCTATTTCTGGTATCCGTCACCGCTTCTGTTGTTTACCTCACTCTTGTTCCGGTTGGGGTGATGATCTTCGGCAGCCTCCAGGACGGACTGCCGGGGAGCTGGAGCCCAGTAACGCTAGAGAACTACACCCGGGCCTACTCTAACCCCAGCCTCTATTCGGCTATCCTCAATTCGTTTATTTATGCTATCAGCTCCGGACTCCTTTCTTTCAGCCTGGGCACTTATCTCGCGTGGCTTACGGAAAGAACCGATCTTCCGTTGAAGGGGCTGGTTTACAGCTCGGTTCTTGGAGCCATGATGATTCCGGGCGTCTTGTTTACCATCTCCTGGATACTCTTATTGGCCCCCAAAGCCGGGTTGATCAATGTCTGGGCTCGAACGCTTTTCGGCCTGAGCGAGTCGCCTTTCAATCCCTATGGCATGGGGGGAATGATCTTCGTCTCTGGCATCGACGATTTTTATACCCCCTTTCTCTTTATGGCGGCTGCTTTTCGCTCGATGGATCCCTCGCTGGAGGAGGCCTCCGTAGTATCGGGGGCTGGGACCTTTGGGACCTTTTTCCGCATAACCTTTAGACTCATGCTGCCCGCCGTCTTCGCGGTCTGCCTTCTCACTTTCATACGTGGGATTGAGGATTTTGAGGTTCCGGCTCTTCTCGGTATCCCTGCAGGGATCTATGTCTTATCCACGGAAATTTACCTCTCGGTGCGGCGTCCTCCGACGGATTTCAATTTGGCGGCGGCTATCTCCATGTTTTATCTCTTGGTTGCCATGGGCGGCCTCTATCTTTATTTTAAGAGCACTCGAATGTCCGAGAAATTCGCCGTGATCACGGGAAAGGGGTTCCAGCCCAGAAGGATTCGTCTGGGAAGATGGCGCTTCCCGGCCTTGATCAGTGCCATGTCCCTCATCTCGCTTACCGTCTATCTCCCTCTGGTGATTTTGGCTTGGACGTCGCTTCTTCCATGGTATGCCCCACCTTCGTGGGGATTGATTCGAGTCCTGACGCTCGACAACTTTCGCTGGCTGGTCAGCGATCCTCTGATTCTGTCGGCCCTTAAAAACAATTTTATCGTAGGGTTCTCGGCCGCTCTAGGTGTCACACTCTTTGGCTCGGTCATTTCCTGGATCGTGATCCGCACTCGCATTCCGGGACGGCGGATTCTCGATGGTATCGCCTTTTCCGCTACCGCCTATCCGAGCATGGTTTTAGGATTGGCCCTGATATGGTTTTACCTTACGGTGCCCATTCCGATATACGGAACTCTTTGGATCCTCGTGATCGCCTACATCACCAAACGACTTCCGACGGCGACTCGTATCTGCAGTGCCGTTATGACGCAAATTCGTAGCGAACTCGAGGAGGCGTCGCAAATATGCGGGGCGACTTTTCTTAAAACCTTTAGGAGCGTGATTCTCCCGCTTCTGGTTCCGGGTTTGTTCGTAAGTTTCGTCTCCACGCTGACCATCACCTTTAAGGCCCTTTCCTTGCCCGTCCTGTTAGGCCATGCCGGCACAGAGATTATACCCCTGCTGATATTCGATCTGTTCGAGTCCGGGCGGTATTCCGAGGTGGCCGCATTAGGGTGTGCGACGATAGTCATCGTTACGACGCTTACTTTGATTTTCCGTGGTATCAGCCAGAGCTTCGGTTTAGGCACATCTTCCGGATAAGCTCCGTTGATGGTTTTACGGTCATGCCCGGAGGGAATCAGGGGGGAGACAAGGCGAATAAGATGTGAGGAAAAATCAGGGCTGTAGCTCCAGTCCCACGCCCATCCTCACGGCTCGTTGGTAGACATACTCGGCAATGGCGGCGTCGAGGACGCCAAAGGCAGGATTCAAGCAAACGATGATCTCCTCGGCCGTGGTTCTTCCCGCGGCTCGCCCACTTACGATATCGCCCAGCTCGGTGGAAAAATCCTCAGTAGTCAGATCACCTTTTTCCAGCAACTCGACCAACGACTGATACGGCGGCACATGCGTCAGCACGCCGTCCCGGTAGGTTGTCACGATCTTGCCCCGGCGCAAAGTATCTTGGTCTAGCTCTTCAGGGGTGTTGGTGATTACGGTGCAGCCGGGGGCAACCCATTCACCCTTCAGCACAGGCTCCGCAGCCTTGGTCGCGGTCACCAGGATCTCTGCGTCTCGTACGGTCTCTTCAGCGGTCTTTGCCTCTTCGAGCTGAACCGTCTTTCCGAGGCGCGCGCCCAGATACCGTACAACTTCTTTTTGGTGCGCCCTGTTCGGGCTCCACACTCGGAGATGATGAATCGGCCGAACGGCACAAACCGCTTCGGCCGCCCAGCGCGCCAACCGACCGGATCCGATTAGTCCCATGGTCGTGGCATCGTCAAGCGCCAGATAATTTGCCAGAACTCCGTCTGGGGCGGTGCTTCTGACCGCATGAACAAGGTGGTCCGAGATCAGCGCCTTGAGCACCATCGTCTCCCAATCGAAGAGCAGCAGCATCACTCCCCCGGCCTTGCGGCGAACCGACCCGCCGATGCGGATACCGTAACCCATTCCTTCTACGGCACCGGTAATAATGCGTAGGTCACGCTCCCAGGGGCGTCCCTGCCCGGTGCTCTCCTCCGGGAGCGGTGGGTGGACTAAGCGCACGCGCGGCATAACGACTGTTTGTCCCTGGCCGACCCGGCGAAAGACCGCTTCGATCGCCGGGACGACTTCGGTCATCCGGATGTCGAGCCGCTCCGTGTCGGCCAGCGACAGGTAACGCATATCGATGGATTTTTGAGCTTAAGGAATGGGTGAAGCCGGGCAAGACTGGAGCATCATCTCTTGCCTTTGACTCGTTTTACAGGCTTCATGCGCGCAGCCGGTTTTTTTAACGGTTCCATTCTCAGCTTCACTCCCTTGGCAGCCAGTTCCTTGACATACATCTCCCGGATTTCAGGATTCTCGTCTTCGTACTCGATCTGTTCGGCGCCTGCATCTTCATTATTGCCGCCGCGCATGCCTATTCGGAGGGTATGCTCTGGACTCCCTCCGCGCCTGAGCGCCAGGTCGCGCGCGGGTTCCGGTCCGGTATTGAAATGTTGATGGTACCACCACTCCGGCGGAGCGAACATACTGCCCGGCCGCCAGTCCACGCGAACGCGCTCCTTGCCCTCTTGCCAGAGCAGGGAATAGCCTTCCCCAGCGAGGATAATCACATGGGCGCCTGGTCCATGACGATGCCCTTTCTTGTAGGTCCCAACTTCGAATTCCGAGACATGGCAGGCCATCGTATTGTCGGCCATCGATATGTGGAAGCTCTTTGCCCCGGAGCCGCGCCTGAGCCATTCGACAAGAGCAAACGTGCTCACGTCTGGGACAAAATTAGTCCGCCAAACACGCCCTCCGAGATGTTTACCCGGGTCCGAAAAGAAATTGGGCCGTCCCTGAAAGCGATCATCGAAGACTACCGGGTTATCAAAAACAAATTGCTCGTTGTGAAAGAGACTAAGAACCAGAGGAGCATTGGAAACCATCAAGAAGCGTAGCGGTTTGGAAGCGTCGAGATTGTAATGGCTGTAGGTGGTGTTCAGCGGCGGCGAGAATAGGCTATTCGTGCCCCATGCAACGGACACCTCGGGGAAACCAGGAGAACTCACTGTCGTTCTTCCTCGGCCGTTGATCCCGTAGATCAGGGCTTCGAAGAGATGTTTGACCGGCTTGGTTTCGCGGCCGGGGGGAATCTCAAGGATTGCCGCTGTGGTAATATGCGGGTCCGCCAAATTCACGAACGCGCCGCGGCACCCGAGGCGGTCCCATTCGCCGAGTTTCACATCCTTCAAGTTTTCCACGTGAAAGATCTTGTAGATCGGAATACCCTCTTTCTCCTGCCACAGATCGTAGAAGGCTTTCGGTCGAACGAATTTTTCGGGTGCGGGATCGGGCTTTGCCATGATTCCTGAACCTCCGTGATAATGTTAGCGATTCAACGGTCTGGGTCAAAGACTAACAATCGGTCTCTAGGGTGTCAACGCTTTTGGTCTTTTACCATAGTACATCAGATATTCAGGGGACCTCCCATCCCATCGCTTCTGTGTTTCGGCTCCGCCGGAGGCGGGTCAGCCTTAGGCTGAGGCGGGAAGCTTCGTTCAGGGGCCTGCCTCTCGCGCCAAAAGCAATAGACCTGTGATTTTGTCGAACCGTCTAGCCCCGATGCTTTCGGCTCGTTCGGCAGGCCCCCTTACTCCAATCATGATTGTGAGAATCCAGCGTCGCTGGGGGAGGCCGAAGCGCGAGGGGAGCCCCGAAGACCCGCGTGGAAAGCTCATGGTGGCTATGGTTGCGGCCGGTCCGGCACGGGAATAAGATGAGCCACGTATGCTTGCCGTAAATGAGCCCTTTTCGCTCTACATCCATATCCCTTACTGCATCAGCAAGTGTCCTTACTGCGATTTTAACTCGCATGTGGTCCCAAAAATTCCGGAGAAAGAATATACGGAGGCTCTGCTCAAAGAGCTGGATTTCTATGCCCCATCAGTAAATTGGCAGGGGAGGGAGCTTCAGAGCATCTTCTTCGGTGGCGGCACTCCTTCGACCTTCACGCCGACGAGTATTGGAAATATCTTAGAAAAAACCGAGTCCCTCTTTCCCTTTGAGAAGGACATCGAGATTACCCTCGAGGCTACTCCGGGGACAGCCGACAGTGGAAACTTCTCCGGCTACCGCTCCTCAGGGGTCAACCGGATCAGCGTCGGTGCCCAATCCTTCCAACCCCACCTGCTCAAGTTCCTCGGCCGTGTCCACTCCGCCGAGGAGACCCGCAGAGCTCTAAAAATCGTTCGTGAGGCGGGCTTTGAGAATTTCAATCTGGACCTGATCTATGCGAGCCCAGGGCAATCTCTGGAGGATTTAAAGGCAGACTTGGACGAGGCTTTGAGCTTTCAACCTCCTCATCTCTCCGTCTATAACCTGACGATAGAGGAGGGCACCCCCTTCCACCGGGAATACCGAGCGGGAAGAATTCAAAATCTGCCCGAGGAGGAAGAAATCTCGATGGCGGAGATGGTTGAAAAGACTCTTTCGAGGGAAGGGCTGGAGCGCTACGAGATCTCTAACTATGCCAGAGTCGGTTTCCATTCACGTCACAACGTCAATTACTGGCAGGGAGGGGATTACCTGGGAATCGGGGCAGGGGCGCACTCATATAAGCGAGGTCAGAATAACGGTTCCTGGGGATACCGATGGCACAACGAGAGAGATCCAGGCCGCTACATGAAAAGGGTCCAGCACGATGGTAAAGCTGTAGTTGGAGAGGAGAAAACTGATCTTCAGAAGGCTGCAGGCGAATTCATGTTTTTAGGACTAAGGATGACACAGGGAATCTCAGTCAATGAATTTTCCCGCCGTTTTGAAAAGAACCCTCTTGAGTTCTATCCCCAGGTCAGCGACTGGATTGAGGAAAGGCTGATGGAAGAAAAAGAGCAGCAGCTCCGGCTCACCCCACGCGGTCTCCTGGTCGCCAACTCGATTTTCGTCAATTTTGTTTAAAAACTGAATGAGGAGCCATCGAACCACGAGACTACGCGGGTTGCAGCCATTCCTCATGAATATCGACCCAGACGGAGTCGCCGTCCGCTTGTGGGGAGAGTTCCCCTAGATCGAACTGGACCGTATACAGCGGAGGATATAGGCCTCGATGATCGCGAGGATTGTCGATGACGCCGTGAACTGCTGCGATCATACCGCGTTTCCCTCTGACATATTTCGGCGTGCGAGGATTGCCTGTCGGCTCATCCTGCTTGACCAGGATGCGGTCGCCAACCTTGAATCTAGACATCATACGATCTCTAATCGGCTCGAACTCTAGGAATACGAGGAAATGCCTCTACTGTCTCAGCTTCCTCTAACCGAGAAGGATCAAGAGGCTCCCCCGCCCCGATTAGGCTGTCCACGGTCACCAACTTTGCCAGCTCCGCTTCCGACAATCCCTCGCTCCCCTTCGGACGGCGCGGCAGCACCATATAGCGGATGTCCGACGTACTATCGTGCACCTGGATTTCCATTTCGGAAGGGACCGTGAGCCGGAACATCTCTTCGAGTAACCCCCGGGGATTTTCAACGATCCTTTTTTTGTAGATGTCGTGTTTGTACCACCACGGCGTATCGCCCAGTAAATCGTAGGGATAGCAGGAACACAGTGTGCAAACCACAACGTTATGGACCGACTCGGTATTCTCCACAACCACCAACTTGCCGACTTTTCCCTGGTGAATGCCGAGTTCCCTCACCACCTCTCTTCCTTTGGTTAGTAAGTCGGTCTTGAATCTCGGATCCGTCCAGGCCCTAGCTACAATTTTTCCTCCGTTCCATTCCTTCTTTTCATGAAGCGCCCGCCATCGCTGCTCCAGCTCCTTCCGGGCCGCCCAGCCTTTCTGAATCAGCGCCTGGATGAAAGCTTCGAGCAGCGTCCGGTATTCTTGCAAGTCATGCTCTAAACTGTCCAGGCGTTGTTGGAGACTGCCGGTGCGCTCCTTTTTGGCGATACGGAAGAATTCGTCGTAGTCGCCGCGCTCCTTTCGATTATCTTCGATGACCATGTCTACTCCCTCGACATTGCGGGCGGAGACTAAAGCGATCCCTTTGACATAATCATCTAGTTCTTCCTCCAGGGCCCGGACCCGGGCTTCCGTACTCTCTGTTCTTTTCCTGCTCACCTTGAAAAATTGACTGCTGCGCTTGGCGGAAGCATGCGCCTTTAACAGATCGTAGAAAGTAACTATGCCCCGCCTCACCAGGTAAATAATGCGCGGCTCGAGCCTCTTCGTTCTGTAGTACTCCAGATCCTCTTCCACGGCTCGGACGTGCGCCTCGTAGTCGTGCATATGTCCTTCGCCCGATTTTGCCTTCTTAGCCATCCTGTTTTTTCTCTCCCTTGATTTCCTAATCCAGTTTGTACGGAATCTGGCGTGGGCCGTATCCTTGCCAGTATTTCTTGTTGGCCGGATCGTATCTGCCCTGAAGGAAGCCTCCGGGCTTCTCGCTGCGCACTATTATCGCCACGGTCCGCTCCTCTCCGCTTTCTTCCGCATGAATCTGCCAGGGCTGAACTAAGTCAACGGTGCCAGGTCCCACCTGGAAATTCCCGTTCTGTCGTATCTCGGCATAGTCGGGCCTTGATCCGTCATCGAGGCGCTCGTAGCGCTCGATGGTTTCCTCGCCGTCGAGGACCCCGTAGAGCGTCCAGTTGTGCGCGTGGTCGTGGATCTGAGTCCGCCTTTTGGGCGCTTTGACGAGACCGTTGATGACAAAGCCGTAGTCGGGATCTTCGTAGAACAGGAGATTTTCCGCGCGGTCTCTTTGCACGCAGGCCGGCCATCTCTTCGACTGTGCCTTCACCGATGCGTCGGCCAGCAGCTCGCGCAGAAGAGGCGCAAGCTGTTCCCAGCGCGCTTGGATTCCTTTCTCTTCTGCAAATAACGCGCGTGTAGAGGCGATAAACCGCTTAACCGCAGAGTCGGTCTTGGTGCTCATGATGTCCCCCTTTCGGCGCCGGCTGATCCCCTATGCCGGCAGGCCACGGTCATTAATATTCCGACCGACGGGCGAAGGTCAAGGAGCGGTGGGTTTGGTTACGGACGAGTAGTGTGTGGCTATGGGATCAATATTCATGCTTGGCCGTGAGTTCTTGTTTGAGCGCCGCTCGTGTTTTGGGGCCCAGTATCCCATCAATGGGTCCGGGCGAAAAACCGGAGTCTTTCAAGCGTTTTTGTGTTGACCGGATCTCTGCCTTACTGAGATCTTGTTTTGCCAAACTGGCCATTTTGTCGGGCTCTTTCTTAACAGGTTTTCTAGGCTGAAGCGCCTTGGCTACGATGGGCTGAGTCTGTTCTTCAGAAACGTGAGCTGGCGGCGCTTGCATCTTTGCTGCTGTTTGCTGGGAGATTTC
>JAUXIP010000092.1 GCA_030620935.1 Deltaproteobacteria bacterium
CGCAGCGCAAACCGCGCCTATCTCAGCTATCGTCCGCCGTGCCGCTTGCAGCCGCCCGCGGGCGCTTGCCGGCACCACGTCGTAGGTCGATGTCGCCAGCGAGCCTAGCGAAAGGCCGTTGGCTACACCCATAAAAGCTACGAGAACGGCCAACTGGATGAAGGTGTCCGAGAAAGGGATAAACAGAAATACCAGAGCAGGGATACCCGTGCTGGGGACGGCGGCCCACTTCCTGCCCACCTTGTCAATGATGAAACCCGCCGGCAAAATCATCAGGGAGATAAATATGCCCATGATGCTGAACAGAAGCCCTATTTGGGTCGGAGTAAATCCAAGTTGGGAATCGGCGTATAATGGAAGCATGCTTTGGAGCGTAATCCGGTGCATGAAGCTAGTGAGCGTGGCGAGGACCAACACGACGTAGGTTGCACGCAGGTGCGGCTGGATCTGCCTGAATAAATCCGTCAATCCATGGAATCGTTGAACCAGCGACGCAAGACCCCATCCTCTCGCGGATTCAGAGATGATCCGCTGGGTCTGAGTAGGCCGAGAATTTTGGATGGTCAATCCGAGGGGGACTGATATCGCCGCGCACGCCGCGTAGGCGACGAAGACCGCTCTGAAACTCACGGTCTCTGCGAGGACACCTCCAGCCAGAGGTCCAATCGCCAAAGCCATGTTGTGAACGCCGTGAAACCCGCTAAGCACTCGCCCTCTTTGATCCTGGCGGGCGAGATCGATGCCCGCCATCTCACGGCCCATAGTCCAAATGCTGTCGGCGACGCCGATCACAAAAACAAACGCCAGCATGCCGCCGAACCATGGGATGCTCGCTGCCAACAAAGCCGCGAGAGAAGCCACCACCGGACCGCCCAGCAGCGCCGCACGGGTGCCTAAACGGTCCAAGACCACCCCGCTGAACGGCATCCCGACGAATCGGCCGAGGGCCAAAGCCGTGATGATCTGCGCAGCAGTGCCGGCGGAAATACCGAAGTAGGTGATCAACACCGGAACAATAGGGATGATCATCGCCCACATCCCCGAAAGTAGAGTGCCGGTATAGAGGATAAAAAGACCGCGGGCAGTCGGGCTAAGTTTTATTGAAGCTGCCATGCAGGAAAACTTGACCTGGTACTAAAGTTGAATTAATTGTGATCAGACAATACCAATTCAACAGCATCAACACAAAGGAGCTAATATGGTTTTTTCATTGCCGAGATATATCGTTTTTATTTGTACAGTGCTTATCCTGACCGCTGTTCAAGTGCGCGGGCAGATTTATACTGAGAGTGTCACGACCGGCATCAGTGCCGGAAAACAGCGGACCCAATCTTATTACATGCCCGGGATGTTTAAATTTGTTTCGAATAACGGCGATATTATGATCATGCGGTTCGACAGAGATCTGTGGATCTCAGTGGATGGTAGGAGGAAAGAATACTGGCAGATGACTTTCGCCGAGTTCGAAAGCAAGATGAAGGAGATGGAGTCGCAGATGGATGCCGCGATGCAACAGATGCAAAATCAGTTAGCGTCGATGCCTCCCGAGCAGCGGAAGATGATGGAACGAATGATGGGAAAACAACTCGGCGGCATGGAAGGTGGGGGTAGGTTGGAAGTAAAGCGGGGAGGCGAAACCCGGACCATCAGCGGGTTTCGTTGCGCGCGGTTTTCCGTTACGGAAGATGGGAAGGAGATTTTAGTGCTGTGGACGACAAAGGGAGTGAAAGAATTCAGTCGCATGCGCAATGACTACGAAAGATTCTCCAGAAGTATGGCGGGAATGAGGGGCTCGAAAAAGAGGGGCGGCGCAGATTCATTAAGCCGGGCGTGGGTTGAAGTGATGAAAGCCGTCGATGGCTTCCCCATGGAACAGGAATACGGGGGATCCAAAACCACGGTTACAAAATTAGAGAGAAGATCGACTCCGGCCGCTGCTTTCGAGCCGCCGTCCGGGTACAAGAAAGTTCCACCGCCGTTTTAGCTTCGGCTGCCATTTTAGCGCGAGGCGGTAAGCCAGCAGCAGTGTTAAGACGCTTCCGTAGATCAAAGGCCGTCGCAGATCCGCTTTGACCAGCCAGAAAAAATGAATGACGCCGCCGATGGCGGCCACGTAAATCAACCGGTGCAGTTGCTGCCAGCGCCTGCCGCCGAGCCGTCTAACCATGCCACTTGTCGAGGTAAGTGCCAGGGGGATAAGAAGCAAAAAGCTGGTGAAGCCTACCGTAATGAAAGGTCGCTTAACCACATCTTTAACAATTTCCTGTAAGTCGAAGACATGATCAAATAAAATGAAGGTTGTGAAATGAAGAGAAACGTAAAAGAAAGCAAAAAGCCCTAACATCCGTCTGAGTTTAATCAGCCAGTGCTGCCCTGAAATCCTGCGTAGCGGCGTAACGGAAAGGGTAATCAGCAAGAAGGTCAGCGTCCAGATGCCGGTTGAGCGGGTGATTGTTTCGACGGGATTAACACCCAGGTTGCCCGTGTAAGCCTGGAAAAGCAACCGGCCGAACGGAATCAGGCAGGCAATAAAGACCGAGGTCTTGATCCAGGGTAAAAACTTCAAAGGCTGCTCGCGTCCGTTCAATAATACTTTTTCAGGTCCATGCCTTGATAAAGTTGTGCGACCTCGTCCGCATAGCCATTGAACATCAAGGTCTTGCGCTTGAAAAATTCGCCGATGCGGCGCTCGCGGGCCTGGCTCCAGCGCGGATGATCGACTTCAGGATTGACATTGGAGTAGAAGCCGTACTCTTGAGAGGCAAAATTATTCCACGTCGTTTGCGGCTGCTTCTCGACAAAGCGGATCTTGACGATCGACTTGATACTCTTAAAGCCATATTTCCAAGGAACGACCAGGCGAACCGGGGCTCCATTCTGTGCAGGGAGGACTGCACCGTAAAGTCCGACCGAAAGAATCGTTAGAGGATGCATCGCTTCATCCATGCGGAGCCCTTCGACGTAAGGCCAGTCCAGGACAGCTCGTCGCTGGCCGGGCATCCGTTTCGGATCATATAGCGTAAGAAACTCCACATACTTAGCCTTGGAAGTCGGTTCGACTTTTTTTATCAAGGTGCTGAGCGGAAATCCCACCCACGGGATGACCATCGACCATGCCTCGACACAACGCAAGCGGTAAATCCGCTCCTCCAGCGGGCTGATTTTTATGATGTCGTCTATGTCGTAGACCTTTGGACGCTTGACTTCGCCTTCGATAGCTATAGTCCAGGGACGAGTCACTAAATATTTTGCGTTCTTTGCCGGGTCACCTTTGTCGGTACCCAGTTCGTAAAAATTGTTGTAGGTTGTAATGTCCTTGAAGGAATTGAGTTTCTCATCGGTGCTGAAAGAGCTTTTTTTTAACTCACCTAATTTCTTTCCTGGAGTAGCTGGTGCAGCATTCAAGCCCGTATCGGGAACGGAAATTCCAGCGGCTATTGAAGCGGTTACCAGAGCTGCATTCTTGATGAACTTTCTTCGGTTGAGATAGATTGCCCGAGGTGTGATCTCGCTACTTGTGATTGGGTCGGGTTTCTTAATCAACATAAGGCTGATCCCCTCCGTTTCATGAGTCGCAAAATTGTGTCGGCGTTACGGCTCACCGAGCAACTCACGGATTTTGCTTTCTGTCTGTTCATACCCTCCCTCACCGATGCGGATATGCCGGATGACGCCCTGCTTGTCGATCAGATAGATCGCAGGCCAGTACCGGTTCTTGTAACGGTTCCAGGTAGTGAAGTCATTATCTATGGCCACGGCATATTGGATGTCGTGCTCACGGATATAGTTGCGGACATTCTTGAGAACTCGTTCATAGCTGAATTCCGGAGAGTGGACCGCAATGACAACCAGCCCGAGGTCCTTGTACTGATCGTGCCATGCTTTGATATAGGGCTCGACGTTGCGGCAGTTGTAACAGCCGAACGTCCAGAATTTTATGAGAACAACCTTCCCTCTGAGTTCACTCAGGCGCTTCGGCTCAGAATTTAACCACGTATTGTTGGCGATCTCTGGAGCCGGCATGCCGGGCCTGTACGCCTGGCCGTGACTGGGCCAGAGCGCCCATCCCAGGAGAGCGATTGAGCAAACAGTCAAGAGAATTGAGCGGCGTCCCATTGTTCTATTTACCTTCTCCATTTTTAGCATCCGTGCCGCCGGGGGGCAAGGTCGCTCTCGATATGTATGGGCCTGTAGTTTTGTCTGAAAGTCGAGGCCGAGAAGCTGCTTCGCTACCGTCAAAACCGCGTAGTGTCGCTAAACGTTCCCGGAATGTAGGTACCGAAGACGAACGTATGGCGAGTGCCATTGAGTACGGGGAATGTACTCAGGTTTAATCAGACCGTTGAAAAAGGCCCATCTGCTTCGTTGCGCTCGCCCACCTCGCTCCGACGTACTGCTTAAGTACGCCTGCGCTGAGCCTGTCCTGAGCGGAGCCGAAGGATCGGTTTCTCTCGTGCCTCGCATCTGGGACCTTTTTGACCGGTCTGAAAACAGAGTTTTTCAACACCCTGTAATCAATTGAGATAGCTTTTGCCGGAAAGCTTCCGGCTAAGGGCGTCGCCGGAATAAACGGGATAAGAGGCATTTTTGAGGATTTCCACTAATGCAAGCCGTGCATAGAGATAGGCCTCTCTGGAGTTATCGGAATACTCAAACGCTGCTTCACTAACAGCCTCTATGAGATCGCCGAGCGTTGTGTCTACTTTGTGTTCCCTCATCGTCAAACTCCTTTTTGGATGCCTTGCAGGATAACGATTGTGCCCTAGAATAAGTTCCCGGAATCCTTGGTTTCCAGCACCTGAATCCAGCTGATTGGCGAGCTTCTTACTATTAGACGTTTGATGACTGGAGAGGATACACAAATGGCAACGTTTTTTGGTGGGAAGGAGCTCAGTCCTTTACTTTGTGGAAGATGGGAGCCTCTTTTCCCCGGGCGTACTCTGCCTCGCCGATATAGCCTATCTTGGCCATCCTTTGCAGAATAAGGTTTCGTCTGTAGCGCAGCTCTTTTTCCTGAGGCTTTCTTGGGCTGGGCAAAAGCGCGGCCAAAGTGGCGGCCTCCACCTCGTCGAGATACGAGGCCGGTTTGGCAAAATAGTGCGTGGCGGCGGCTTCGGCGCCGTAAATATTAGGGCCCCACTCAACGACGTTGAGATAAAGCTCGAAGATCCTTTCTTTAGAAAGGACGTACTCGAGTTGCAACGCTATGATCATTTCTTTGAGTTTGCGGAGCGGATTTTTCGATGGGCTAAGATAGAGATTCCGTGCAAGCTGCATTGTGATAGTGCTGCCACCCCGCTTGAATCTCTTCTCCTCCCAATCCTCCCTGATGGCTTCCTTGAGCTCGAAGAAATCAATGCCCTTGTGGCTGAAGAACGATGCATCCTCGCTGATGAGAATGGCCTTTTTCAGATGTTCTGAGACGGCTCGGTAGGACACCCAAATCTGTTGGCGCTTAAGTCCGAAACCTTTGTCTCGATATTCTTGATCCCGCAGTCTCATCATGGCTGTGGGTTTGGGACTCATCTTTTTTAGGGCGGACACATTGGGCAATCGCCAGTAAGCGTAGGCGGCCAGGCCTAAGACGAAAGAAATCAGAAGACTCCTGTACAGGAGTCTTTTCATCGATGCAGAGCCCGTTTTATGGCCTTTAGGCTGAGAGAGGACAACGGATAGCGGTGCAAAGATGAAAGCGAAAACCAGCGCCAGTTTGGATGACTTAGGCGGATTTTGCTGGTGTCGGCAAAGCTCATAACGAAGATCGGCGCCCGAATCCGGCGGTGAGTTATGTTGTGGCGGATCTCTCCGACGCAAGAAAGAGAGTTAACGTTTCCGGCCAGCCCGTTCAGATGGCGCTTTAGAGCGGAGTTCAGGCTTTCTTTTGTTCTCTTTTCCCCACCGGGGATTTCCCAAAGGCCTCCTAGAATACCGTTCGGAGGCCTTCGGCGCAGCAGAATTTTCTTGTCATTCCGAATCAGCACAAGGGGCCACTCAACTTTTTGGATCATCTTGGCGGAAGGTGCCCTCAGTTGCGAATCAAATATTCCACACTTCTTTGCCCGGCAGGCTTGGGCAAGCGGACATTCAGTGCAGCTTGGATCTCGGGGAAGGCAAACGGTCGCTCCAAGTTCCATGAGAGCTTGGTTAAACTCGCCTGGACGAAGAGGTGAAACGAGCTGTTCCCCGGTCTTTTGCAGGTCGCTTTCTCTTCTTGGACCGAAGACTCGTTCAATAACACGCCGTGCATTCCCATCCAATGCCGGATAGGGTTGATTAAAGGCAATGCTCATCAAAGCGCCTGCTGTATAGGGACCGATTCCCGGCAGCTCACGGAGCTTTCTAAACTCCCGTGGCAACTTACCCTTATGGTCGCGGATAATCTTTCGTGCCGATCTTTTCAGGTTTTCTGCCCGGCGGTAGTAACCAAGTCCGGACCATAGCGCCAACACCTTTTCTCCCGGTGCACGATCGAGAGCCTCGATCGTAGGAAAGGCTCGTAGAAAACGGTGGTAGTAGGGGAGAACCGTCTTGACCTGCGTCTGCTGGAGCATGGTCTCGGCGATCCAGACGGCGTAGGGATCGTGGCGTTGACGCCAGGGGAGATCCCGTTTGTTGCGGCCGTACCAGCGTAAAAGGTTCCAGCGGATCAAATGGAATTTGTTAGCGGGCATGGGTGCGAATTGAGAAGATCTCAATTATAAGGAGTACTGTAGTCGAAATTCCCTGGGAAAGGAACCGGGCCGGTACTGTGTTTCCGATCGTATTGAGCTTGCTTACTGCCTTCTGCTTTGCGTGTGCCAACCTTTTTGCTCAAAGAGGCCTCCATCTCGTTCCTAATCCGTGGGGAGTTTGGATTACGCTGGTAGTTAATAGCGTTTTTTTGTTAGGGCTTCACGGGCTCTTTCGGCCTGAAGCCTCAATCCTGGTGTCTGCCAACCTTCTTTTCGTGCTTATCGGACTTTTTGTTCCCGGCCTGACCCGGATATTGATTTTTCGTGGGCTCCGGAATATGGGCAGCTCGGTGACCTCAACAGTGGTGAATTCAACACCGATGTTCTCAACAATCCTGGCCGTGGTTTTTCTCAGTGAGCGTCCTGGTTTCCTGATACTTTCTGGGATCGGCTTGATTGTAGGCGGATTGATGGCGCTCTCTTGGGGAGGTGAGAAGAGATCTTGGGACCGGACGGAACTCCTCTATCCCCTACTGGCCTCATTGTTTTTTGCATTCAAGGATGTCGTGGCCCGCTATGGATTGGGTGCCACCGGCGAGCCGATCTTGGCGGCGCTGATCACGGCCGTGACCGCCACCGTGGAAGTTTTTTTCATCATTCGTTATGTCCAAGGAGAAAGATTATACCTGCCGCCTTTAAAAGTCAGTCTTTGGTTCGTGGCCTCCGGTCTCTTCACCGGCGGCTCATTTTACTTCATGTTTCAAGCTCTTCTTATAGAAGAGGTTTCTATCGTGTCGCCGATCGTGAACAGTTATTCTGTATTTGTTCTCTTTCTCACGCCTCTTATTGCACGGCGAATTGAAAATGTTACGC
>JAUXIP010000088.1 GCA_030620935.1 Deltaproteobacteria bacterium
CAAATCGTTCAAAATAGTTTAAGTCGTTCAATCGGTCAGAAAAAGAACCTTTGAACCCTTGAACCTACCGTGCCGTCGCTTGACAATCTTCCGGCGCTCCCTGATAAATAAGAAACCTCGATGCAACACTCCCTGACCCAACGCAACGACATTCGCAACGTCGCCATCATCGCCCACGTCGATCACGGAAAGACGACTTTGGTAGACGCCATGTTGCACCAAAGCGGCATCTTTCGCGCCAACCAGCCGGTCGTCGAACGCGTCATGGACTCCCTCGATCTCGAACGCGAGCGGGGCATCACGATTTTGGCCAAGAATACGACCATCCACTACGGTGGAGTCAAGATTAATATCGTCGATACTCCCGGACACTCGGATTTCGGCGGTGAGGTCGAACGGACTCTGGCGATGGTCGACGGCGTGATGTTGCTCGTCGATGCTTCCGAGGGCCCCCTTCCCCAGACCCGATTCGTCTTGAAAAAGGCGTTGGAGGCCGAGCTAGCTCCCATCGTTTGTATCAACAAGATCGACCGGTCTGATGCTCGAGTCGCCGCCGTGCTCGACGAGATTTACGACCTGTTCATCGATCTCGACGCCACGGAAGAGCAGTTGGATTTTCCGGTCGTCTATACCAATGCGCGCGCCGGCACCGCCACACGGGACCTTAAGCAACCCTCGGAGGATCTACGGCCGCTGTTCGACCTGATGCTCCAGGCTCTGCCGGGACCGCTGATCGACCCCGAGGCTCGTACGCAGTTTCAGGCCAACAATTTGGACTACAACGATTACGTCGGCCGCTTGGCCATCGGGCGAGTGAAAAACGGCACCCTGGGGATCGGCCTTTACACTCTTTGCCGCGCCGACGGACCGCAGCAGCCGGTAAAAATCACCCAACTCTACGGCTGGCATGGGCTCAAAAGGATCGACCTGGAGTCGGCAAGCGCCGGGGATATCGTCGCCGTGGCCGGCATCGAAGATATCGGCATCGGCGACACGATCGCAGACCGGGACCATCCCCAACCTCTTCCCGCGCTCCGCGTGGACGAGCCGACCATCGCCATGCTCTTCAGCGCCAATAACTCTCCGTGGTCCGGGCTGGAAGGAGAATTCGTCACTTCGAGAAAACTCCACGAGCGCCTTTTCCACGAGCAGAAAAAAAACGTTAGCCTTCGCGTCGAAGAGACGGACTCGCCGGAGTCCCTGCAGGTGACCGGCCGGGGCGAGTTCCAGCTAGCCATCCTGATCGAAACCATGCGGCGCGAAGGGTATGAGCTGCAGGTCTCCAAGCCCAACGTCGTCACGCGGGAGATCAACGGCGCGCTCCACGAGCCGGTGGAATTATTGGTCGTCGACATCCCGGAGGAATTCATCGGCGTGGTCTCCCAGCTTCTCGCCGTCCGCCGCGGCAAGATGACCAAGATGGTCCACGCCGGGTCGAGCCGAGTACGCCTTGAATTCTCCGTGCCGTCGAGAGGGTTGATCGCCTTTCGCTCGCGTTTTCTCACCGACACGCGCGGCACCGGCATCGTCAACGCCCTGTTCAACGGCTGGGCCCCCTGGCACGGACCGATTCAGGCGCGCACCAACGGCGCCATGGTCGCGGACCGCGAAGGGATGGCCCCGCCGTACGCGATCTTTCATCTCCAGGAGCGCGGTGTTCTGTTCATCGCGCCGGGGACACGCGTCTATGAAGGCATGGTCGTCGGCGAGTACTCAAGAGATAACGATCTCAATGTCAACATCTGCCGCGAGAAAAAGCTGACCAATGTCCGCGCCGCGGGCCGGGACGAGAACATCATCATCACGCCGCACCGCGAGATGGGACTGGAAGAAGGGATCGAGTGGATCGACGACGACGAGTTGGTCGAGGTGACGCCTAAGTCGATCCGCCTGCGCAAGAAAATCCTCAAACAAGTCGACCGGCCGAGGCGAAAGCACGAAGAAGAATAGCCGTCAGCGGAAATCGAAAGGCGCCACGTTGTCTTACTTATAAGGCGTACAAGGCTCTAGGATTGTCGTCGAGAATTTTTTTCTTAGCTTCTTCGCCGATTGAATCATTCCTTCGAAAAACCGTGATCGCGTCCACCTGACTGGAAGCATCGCTGTGTCCGTAATCCGTGCCGATCACTATATTATCCTCCCCACCGTATTTGAGCACATAGGGAAAGTCGTCGTCGGTCTGGGCCGTGACATAGATCTTGAATTCCTTGAGAGGGTTCTTGGGAAAACTCTTTGTGCCCGAACGCCTGACCGCCTCATTAACCACCCACGGAACCCACTGAGCCGAGGCTTCGATGAATCCCCATCTTAAATCGGGAAACTGCCGGGGGATTTCGCTCATCATTAACGACAAACAGGTCACGACGGTGGGAACGCGGAATTGAGCAAAGCCTCCCATTTTGTCGTACCGGGGACGGAATTGCTCCAAGAGTTGGGGACTCGCGTTGGCAATGTGGATCGCCATGGCCATATTCAATCGGCTTGCTTCCTCGTAGATCGGATAGAAGTAGGGGTCCGGCAGGTGCCGGTCGGCCTCGAAAGGCCGAAGACAGACGGCCACGGAGCCGTTTTCCCGAGCGAAGCGTATCTGCTCCAGGGCCTCGGGGATCGTCATCGTCGGCACGACGCAGGACCAGAGAAGCCGCCCTTTGGCTTGTTTCCAGACATCGGCGACCCAGCGGTTCCAAGCCGCGCATAGCGCTATCTCCGCATCTGCTCGCTCAGCCACTCGCGCGATCCACATGGTGTTGTGCAACACCTGGAGGTTGATGCCCAGCTTGTCCATGTGCTGCAAGCGGAGCTCTACGTCGCGCAGCTCGCGTGCCCCCTGTGCGGTTTGAAGCGTCCTTCCGGTCTCTTTCGAGAGGGCTTCCAGCTCTTGCTCACTCAGCGTTGGGTTGCGAAAACCGACGATTTTCCCGTCCAGGACCCAATACTGGGCGCTGCTGTTCTCGGCTGACTGAAAAAGCTGGGGGCGAAATTTTTTGTCCGACGCATCGAGGTAATCCCACGTGTGCTCGGTTTCAACGACATGGGCATCCGCATCAATAACCATGGATTGCTCCTCCTAAAACAGCCTCAGAATAGGTCAGATTTAGAGCGAGCGTCAAGCCGTGGGCATGAGAATCGTTGCTCGTGTTCGTGTTTCGTGCTCTTTCGCAAAGCGCTATGCGCTAAGCGCAGACAAGCACGTCAAGATACTTATGAACGGCTTAATAACTTTTTCTTCAGCTCACCGACCGTCACCCGATATTTAAAGGCCTTGCGGCCGTCGATAAAGAGGACCGGGACTTCGTCGCCGTATTCCGCCACGAGACCAGGCGTACTATCCACATCGATCTCCTCCAGATCCAGCGGCGTCTTTTGGGCCACCCTTCGGATGACCTCTTTCATCTCCTCGCAGAGACAGCAACCCTCGCGGGTATAATGCGTAAGCCGCCGGATCACGGCTTTCTCGTGCCGGGGATCGTGATGATCTTTTGCGGGATCTTAAGAGCGCTAAAAAAGAATTCGGACAGCGTGCTCAAAGGGGCGGGAGTAATCGTCGCATTGTCCACTGGTCCTTGGACATGAAAGCTTGCTACCATGATGGAATCTTTGATGCCGGCCAATCCAGGTCCTATGAGGGGGATGTAACTCACCGCGGAATCTACCCCGGGAAAGGGACGAACCGCAATAAGAAAGTCCGTAACTTCGTTGGGACCATCAAACTTCCCGGCCCCTGTAATGCTAAGATCTTCGCCGTCAACCAGAAGATTCTCGGTCGTGTAAATCCCCTTATCCACCTTAAAGTCCCCGGTTGCACTGCGAAAACGGATTCCCTCTTTGTTAAAATCAGGCAACCGGAGAGAAAACCACTGAGATAGATCCATGAGGTTGAGAACCTGTACTATTAGCCGCATGCGCTTCGCCACGCCGTCCTTGATTTCGATCTGAAAGTTTCCCGATAAATTGCGCTTTAATTCCTCTCCTGTCGCAGCCTCGGACTCGAGCTTGCCTGTCAGATTGACATTTCCCGTGATCTCTCTGGTGCCGATATCGAACCATCCCAGAAACCCTTGGACGGGAACTCCCTGAATTTTCGGCTCGACGGAAAAACCAAGACTGTTGGGATAGTCGGCGATCGATCCGGATCCTTGGACGGTCCCGCCGTGTGAGCGGGTGAAAAAGGAATTCAAACTCCACACCCTCTTCTTGAGCTCAAGATCGCTCTCAAAATCGGAGAATTCAAAGCCTTCATACCGACCCCTTTGGATACGAACCTTCCCCACGGCATGAATACGATCATAAAAATCGGTGGCTTCAGGATTGATCTGAGATAAAAGATGCCCCAGGTCTAACTCCGGTGAGGTGAACGTAAAAGTCAACTGGGGTTTTTCCGAATGTCTCCACCGGCCACTCAAGGCAAAGCGAGACCCGACCACTCGACCTTCCAGGCCCTGAAATTCGATTCCCCTTTCGTCAAACTCTACGCCTCCGGTTACTTCCCGCAAGGGTTGGAGGAGCGGCTTGAGGGAGAGCTGAACGCCTTCCAGTTTTAGAGACCCGCTGAGTTTTCGACTCTCCGCAGGGGCCAAAGAACCCTCGTAGCGGATCTTGCCCCTTACTATCCCGGGATCGTCGATAGAGCCCGAAGGCAAGAGAAGTCGCGTTACGGCTCCTGCCTTCACGCCGGGCGATTCAACCGTAAGGTCGAAGCTGCCCTGTCCCGACAAGTATTCGGCGAGATATCCTCGTGCGATGAGAGGAGAACCCTCCAGGAGGGCCGTGATCTGCCCGGTGCGAATCTCTTTGGGAGAAAAGAGGATCTCACCGCTGATCTGAGTGAGAGCCAGATGCTCCATCCGCAGCCCGCCACCCGCCAAAGCCAGCAGGCCTTCTAAACGATAAGGGGAGGCGGCATCTTTCTGTAGGGTAATGTCAAAACGACCCTTTCCGCTGAGTTCTCCTAAGTCCGATGCCAAGTGAGCCATGCGCTCGGAGAAAAAAGGCAACTTTAACTGTCCTTTCCATTCTCCGAGATCCGCTTCCCCTTTGGCGCGAAGCTCCACAGCCGACTGACTTGTCAGAAACCCCTTGTGCTTTCCCTCAAGCTCCTCTATGCGCGATTGTCCGTATTGACCTTCGGAAAGCTTGTAATGGAGATCTCCTTTTGCCAAAACAATCCGTCCGCTGATACCTCGCAAAGGAAGATACCCATCTCCCGGAAAATCACCCCCGGCTTTTCGAACTTCTACGTCAAGCCGGATACGGCCGGCATTTCCCGGTTTAAATGGAGACCTGATTTCAGACAGCGGACCGGATACTTCAGCCTTCGTCAGCTTGAGTTCCCCTTGATCGATTGCTCCTACGAAATTTTCCCATTGGGCTAAAGAGAGAGCCTTTAAAGGAACATATTTTTGTATCGCACGAAGAGGGAGAAAAGGGGTTGTGAGCTCCATTGCCAGATAAGGTTCCCCATCCCCTGAGTTGCGTATGGAACCTCGCCCAGCCAGACTGATATCATCGAATTGTAGATCAAGATGGGAGATCCGCATCTCCTGAGGAGTCCGATCGATCTCCAGCTTCAAGCTCCCTTCTCCGGCAGCGACAACGTCGCTAAACAAGTCGGGCGCCTCAATTTTCAATCCCGTAAAATCGACTTTCCCCTTCACATGGACCGCCTGGGCCAAACTCCCCTGGAAACCGAGGTCGAAGCCGAAGGCACCATGAAGGTTTTTGAGCGGGAGGGAGTAGCTTTCTCGAAGCATCTCCAAAGGCAATCCCCTCACATCGGCTTGCAGGTCAAACCATGCCTTGCGAAGATCGATAGACTCGTCGGGAAAAATGATCTTCCCCTTTGATTTAAGTCCTGCGGTCGTCCTATCTTTGACGAGGGTCATATTCGCGGAAAATTCCACACCCGGTTCGCCGCCTAAAACTTTTGAGGGAATCTTCACCTCTGACTTCGAAAGAATGCGTTTGAGGGTTACATCCACTTCACGAAGGTGGGCAACGCCGGAGCCTTTGCGGCCCTCAAATCGAGGATACGGAAAGGTCACCTCTCCTTTTTCAATTCTGATTTGTCTCAGATCCAAGATAAATTGATCGTCGCCCTGCTTTTGAAAGAAAAGATTGGCCACTAAGCTCTGCAAGGAAGAATGATCTCCATGCTCCATACTCAGGTGGAATACCGGTTGATAAAGGTGAACCTCGCGAAAGACGATCCTGCGTCTCATCAGAGGCAAGAGAGCTACTCGGGCCAAAATTTTTGGAGCGCGGATCACCGGATGAGGGTCCTCCGAGCTTGCCAAGGTAAAATCCCGAAACGAGACCCCCATCACCCATCCTAACTCCACCTCCGTCTCGCCTACACTCACCTTCAGCTGTGTCTGCCTTTCGACTTCACTGACCAGCAAGCGACGGAATTCGCCCGTCTCGATAAGATAGTAAAAAACGAAAAGCAGAAGGACGAAAAGAAGGACCAGGCTGATTCCGGCAACGCTGATCCATTTGAGAATTTTCTTCATGAAAGATAAACTCAATTTTTTATCATGCTAGAGGATGTAGAGGTCATGCGCAAGCCGCCTTGACAGCTTCCGGCGAACTTGTTAGAAAACACAGCCTGTGCCTTGGGCGCCTATAGATCATCCGGACAAGGGGGTTGTATGCTGGAAAGAGAAGAGGAGCTTTTGAACAGCAGGGAAGTTGCCAGAATCCTGGACATGAGCCCTGACACAGTCAACGAGTTCGCGAGAAAAAACATATTGCCCGGCTTCAAGAAGGGTAAGCAGTGGCGGTTTCGGAAGAGAGACATCTCCTCCTTTTACAAGAGACAAACGCGGGAGATCCGAGATGCCTGACCTCTTACAACGGGAAAGCATGTCGGCTTGAGGTCGGGATTATGGGCGAGATCGAGGCACACGAAAGTAAACTCTACTCGGATTTTGCACCCTTTTACGACAAGGTCTTCGGCAAGATCTTCTATTCCCGCCTAAGATGGGTCATCGAGACCCTCCAGATCCCCAACCGCGCAAAAGTCTTGGAGCTGGGTGCGGGAACCGGCACCTCCTTCCCAGCCTATCCCCACCACTGCGAGGTGGTCGGTATTGATCTGGCGCCGGACATGTTGGCCCGTGCCCGGGGAAAGATCCAAAAGAATGGATGGACCCATTTGAAGGTCTTGGAAATGAACGCCCTTCAACTCGATTTCCCCGATAACAGCTTTGATTATGTCATGGCTTTTCATGTCGTCACAGTCGTTCCCGATCCGATTAAAATGGTCGAAGAGGCCAAGAGAGTTTGTCGGCCCGGAGGAAAAATCGTCATTGTGAACCACTTTACCAGCGAATTTCGGCTCGTAGGGGCGTTGACGGAAGCCATCGACCCTATCACCCGAAGGCTGGGATGGCGCACAAAACTGCGGCTCACGCCTTTCGTCGAGGCAACCGGGCTCAAGCTCGAAACGGCCTATAAGCTTTCAAAGTTTTCTCTCTACACGGTCTTGGTGGGCGGCAACCAGAAAGACGGCTACCGGGACCCCCTGCATCGTTCCTCGTAGACCTCGCAATAGAAGCGCGCCTCAAGCGTTGTTAACCCCGATCCGACATTAATCCGCCCAAGGAATAGTTCCTGAGGAGCATCAGATCTCGGCGAAGAGATGCTTTGGCTAGGAACCGATTCGACAAGCTCACGGCCCTGAGGTTCTCG
>JAUXIP010000202.1 GCA_030620935.1 Deltaproteobacteria bacterium
CCTTCTTAATAGCTGGAAAGTAACCAGTATCCGGGTCTGGTTGAATCACTTGCAATCTTGTGCATCCAGCAAGAAATAATACGAAAATAGGTAATAAATATTTGTACATGTATCTCTCTCCTTTATTTTTTTGGAAAGTAGAACGTAATATACGCATCTGTATTTTCCGGGCTATACTTCGCATATGCCACGTTAAAAACCCTTATCGACAGGGGCCTACATAAAATCCGCCACATATGTTCCAAATCGCAGATTCACTGATTCCTATAAATATGTCGGTTACGGCTGGTTGTTTTATCTTTTGGATTGCTATCAGCTTTGCCTTCGCGGCAAAGTGAATGATGGGCCTACTGCAGAGGGCGGATGTCCTCTCATCTTGCGTGAAATCAGTTCTCTAATCTTGGGATTCTCCATGAAGTCTCTCACTTTCATGATTCGATTAGGATGATATTCGAACAAGGATACTGTATCAGCCGAGTTTTGTCAATAAATAGTAAGTATTTGCATACCTTAATCTTATAGATGTCTCCATGGGAAAAACGCCTGCTTAGAATTAAAGGTGGGATCATAACTTGAGGCCGCCCAAACCTGGGAATGAGCGATTCTAGCAAATAGAAAAATGTGCTCGGAAATAGAAAATAACGTGGAACTAAAGGGAAGGCCTCAGCGAATAAAAAGAATCACTTCAGTCCCAGCACGTCTTGCATGCTGTAAAGCCCTTTTTTCTGCTTGACGAGCCAGCGCGCCGCGCGGATAGCGCCACGGGCAAAGGTATCGCGGCTCTGGGCGCGGTGGATGAACTCGACCCGCTCGCCGAGGCCGCCGAAGATTACGGTATGCTCGCCGACGATATCACCGGCTCGGACGGATAGGAGACCGATCTCTTTCTTTTCTCTCTCACCGACGATCCCTTTTCGGCCACAGACACCGACTTTGTCCAAATCTCTTTTGAGCGCCTGGGCCACGGCTCGTCCCAGAGCAAGAGCTGTTCCGCTCGGAGCATCTTTTTTGAAGCGATGGTGAGCTTCGATGATCTCGACGTCATAGTCCTCGCCCAGAGTTGTGGCTACCTTGCCCATAAGACTGACAAGGAGATTGACCCCAAGGCTCATATTGGGTGAGATGAGAACGCGGGTCCGCCGTGAAAGCCTCCTGATCTCGGAGAGCTGTTTTTGACTAAATCCCGTGGTGCCGATAACGATGGGAACATTTTTCCGGGCAGCGACTTTAACATGCTCCAAGGTGGCGGCTGGAGTGCTGAATTCGATGATGACGACCTGCCCTTTCAACAATGGCTCAAGTCGAGCTGTAATCGGAATCCCGATCTTACCCACACCGGCCACCTCGCCGGCATCCTTGTTGACCTGTGGATTGCGGGACCATTCGATCGCACCCAAGAGTTTGATCCCTCTGTTCTCATGGACGAGACGCACCACTGCGCTTCCCATTCGTCCTGCTGCGCCGCAAACAACCACACCCAACATGACGCGCCTCAGATCAAACCGAAGTCGGTCATCGCCTGCTTAAGTTTTTTTAGATTGGGCTCGCCCATGGGCGTCAACGGAAGACGCAGGTCTCCTCGACATTTACCCATGAGAGAGAGGGCCGTCTTAACCGGAATAGGGTTAGTTTCAATAAACAAGTTGCGAATCAAGGGAATGAGTCTGAATTGGATCTCCCTTCCTTTCTCCCAATCCCCTTGCAAACAGGCCTCGGTCAGCTCTGACATCTCTTTCGGCACAACGTTAGTTACCGTAGAGATCACTCCCTTTCCACCCAAAGCCATCAGGGAATAGGTCAGAGAGTCCTCGCCTGAATAGACCGCCAAGCGGTCCCCACAAAGACGCATTATTTCAATGGCTTGATCGACGGAGCCGGTAGCTTCTTTCACTCCCGCAATGTTTTTGATCTCGGAGAGACGGGCCAAGGTTTCCGGCTCTATTTTAGATCCTGTCCGGGACGGAATGTTATAAACAATCAGAGGGATATCGACAGCAGAGGCAACCTTTTTGTAGTGCTGGTAGATCCCTTCCTGGGTAGGTCTATTGTAATAAGGCGAGATTAAGAGTGCGCCATTGGCCCCGGCTTCCTCCGCCGCGCGAGTGAGATTGACCGCCTCTTCCGTCGAGTTGGAACCAGTCCCGGCAATGACAGGAATCCTTTTCTTAGCGGCCTTGATGACCGTCTGGATCACCTCATTATGCTCCTTGTGGTTGAGTGTAGCGGACTCCCCCGTGGTCCCGCAGGGCACAATGCCATGGGTCCCATTTTCTAAATGGAACTGCACCAACTCTTCGAGACTCTTCCAATCTACTTTTCCCTCTTTAAAGGGAGTCACCAGGGCAACTAGAGAACCGGAAAACATACGCGCCGCTCCTTTTCAGACTTTCACCGTACCGTGAAACACCTCTTCCGCCCCGCCCGTCATATAAACATGGTTGTTTTCCCGCCAGTCGACCAACAAATCCCCTCCTTTGAGATGAACCGTGATTTTCTTCTCTGTCTTGCCGGTCAGCACGCCCGCCACACCCACCGCGCAAGCGCCTGTGCCACAAGCCCAGGTCTCTCCTGCGCCGCGCTCCCAGACGCGCGCCCGAACTTCATGAGGACTCAGAACCCCAACAAACTCGGTGTTGACCCGCTTAGGAAAAAATGGGTGGTGCTCGAATCGCGGCCCTATCTTTTCCAGATCCAGCTCGTCGATAGCATCGAGATAGAGCACGCAATGAGGATTCCCCATCGAGACACAAGAGACGGGGTAAGTCGTCCCGTCCACTTCCAACGGGTGTTTCACAATCTTCCCATCGGCATTCACAGGAATTGTTCTTCCCTCCAGGATCGGCTCGCCCATATCGACCTCGACCTTATCCCCGATCAAGCGCGGACGAACAATCCCCCCCAGCGTCTCCACGGCCAGCTCTTTCTTTTGTGTCAATCCGTGATCGTAAACGTATTTGGCGAAACAGCGGATACCGTTTCCGCACATCTCCACTTGCCCGCCGTCGGCATTGTAGATCTCCATCTTGAAGTCGGCTTGTTCCGAGGGATGAATCGTCAGAAGCTGGTCCGCGCCGATGCCGAAACGCCTGTCGCAGAGCCTTTCGGCCAGCTTGCCGAGATTATCGATGTCGCCGTTGAGACAATCCAGAAAGATAAAGTCATTGCCGCAGCCGTGCATCTTTGTGAAATGGATTTCACCCATCTACCTTTATCCCTTTGTAACTCCTTTGGAATTCAGAATTCAGGAGTCAGCACTCAGAATTTTCTCCCTCCTCCACTTCTGACTTCTGGATTCTGTATACTGAATTCTGTGATTCCTATTGTAATACCGGCGGTATCACCTCTCCTTGCACGAGATCGTCGAAGGTCTCCCGTTTGCGGATGACGTAAAAGCGGTCGCCGTCGACCAGAATTTCCGGCGGTTTGGGATGCGAGTTGTAGTTGGAGGCCATCACGAACCCGTACGCGCCGGCGCTCATAATAGCCAACAAATCCCCCCGCTGCGGCCGGGAGATTTCCCGATCTTTCGCAAAGAAGTCGCCGCTTTCGCAAATGGGGCCGACGACGTCGGCGACGATCTTCTCTCCGTCGCGCTGGACGATGGGACGAATCCCCTGATACGAGCCGTAAAGGGCAGGGCGAATCAGATCGTTCATCCCGCTGTCGACGATCACGAATTTTTTCTCCGCGGTCTCCTTGAGGAAAAGGACTTCGGTCACAAGGATTCCCGCATTGCCAACGATCACCCGTCCCGGCTCCAGGATCAGCGTCACATCCAGACCTTCCAGTCCTTGAATGATCGCTTTGGCGTACTCCTCGGGATGAGGCGGCTCTTCGTCTTGGTACTGAATCCCCAACCCGCCTCCCAGGTCGAGATAGCGGATCTGAACGCCTTCCTTTTGCAGCGTGCCGACCAACACCCGATCCAGATATTCCCGCACTCTGGCCAGCGCGTCTACGAACGGCGCAACGGACGTCAGCTGGGAGCCGATATGGCAGTCTACGCCGACGACCTCCAGATGAGACAGCGAAACGGCCTTCTTGTAACCTTCCAGGGAGCGCTTGATATCGACGCCGAACTTGCTCTTCTTCATTCCGGTCGAGATATAGGGATGGGTCTGGGGATCGACGTCGGGATTGACGCGCAAGCTGACCGGCGCTTTTTTGCCCATATCCCGGGCGATCCCGTTAAGGCTGTCCATCTCCTCCTCCGACTCGACATTGAACATCAAGATCCCGGAAGAAAGCGCGTATTCCATCTCCTCCCGCTTTTTCCCCACGCCGGAGAAGACGATTTTCCTTGGATCTGCGCCTGCCTTGAGCGCGCGAAACAGCTCGCCGCCTGAGACAATATCGAACCCGCCGCCGGCCTTCACAAACGTCCGTAGCAGGGCGATGTTGGAATTGGCCTTGACGGAATAACAAACGATATGGGGAATCCGGGAGAAGGCTTCGTCAAAAACACGGAAGTGGCGCTTCAGCGTCGCAAGGCTGTAAATATAGGCCGGCGTTCCTACCTCTTGGGCGATCCGGCGCACCGACACTTCTTCGGCAAACAGCTCACCGCCTCGATATTCAAAGTGATCCATTAAGGCTTCCAGGCAACTTCGACTTCGTTGGACGGATTACTGCGCGATCCATCCATGAGTTGAGAAGCAACACGGTAGCGGTAAATCGTCTGAGGTTTGAGTTCTTGGTCAACGAAGCGATATCGTTTCTTCTTGATAAATTTCTGTTGATCCTCCACGTTCACCGCTATCCTCTGCCGATAGGGAACAGGGCACTCAGGACACGCCTGAGCGACCTCCTTGCGGAAAATCACAAACCCCGCCAGATCATGGAGATCTTTCCCATCCACATAGCGCGTCGGCCGGCCCCACGTGAGCGCGATCCCTCCGTCCCGGA
>JAUXIP010000256.1 GCA_030620935.1 Deltaproteobacteria bacterium
GGTTGCTTCAGTCCGTTACCGGTGATGTTGCAAACGACAAGCTCGCCCTGGCTGATGATTTCTTGCTCGCGTAATTTCCGCGCGGCCGCAACCGAAGTCGCCCCCGCGGGCTCTGCGAAGATCCCTGTGAGGCGTGCCAGGAGGGATTGAGCAGAAAGAACTTCGACATCGCTGACGGCTACGGCAGTCCCACCGGAATTTCGTACTGCTTCCAAGGCACGCCAACCCATAGCACTCGGATTTCCCACCTGGATACTTTCGGCGACCGTCTCCTTGGCAGTAACAGGCTCGACATCGGAAAGACCCTTTTCAAAAGCGGCAACGATAGGTGCCGCAGCCTCGCTTTGGGCGGCCACGAGCTTGGGCAAGCGGTGGGCCCAGCCTAATTTGACAAGCTCGTTGTAACCTTTCCACATGGCATAGAGTCCGGTTCCTCCGGCCGTCGGGTGAATGACCCAATTGGGGACGTGTTCATCCAATTGATCGAAAACCTCATAGGCATAGGACTTCTTTCCTTCGTTCCTGTAAGGATTTGTCGGAAGACAGTCATACCAGCCGAACATTTGGACCGCCATGCCGTAAAGCCTAACCGCTTCCTCGAAATCACCCTCAACCACGACCACCCTTGCGCCATAGGCGTGCGCTTGGAGAATCTTTGCAGAAGATGTACCCTCCGGGACAAACACCACGCTTTCTATCCCGGCAGCGGCAGCATAGGCAGCTACTGACGCAGCAGCATTTCCCGTCGATATCGCAGACGCAATTTTTACCCTGAGCTTTTTTGCCCTGGAGAGGCCTACGGCATTGCTTCTGTCCTTCAAAGATCCCGTGGGGAGGAGGGTATCGTTCTTGAGGTAAAGGCGCGTGATACCCAGCTCATCTCCGAGACGTTTCGATCTCACAAGAGGAGTGTACCCTTCCCCTAACGAAACAATCGACGATCGGTCCTCGATGGGCAGGAACTCAAACCAACGCCAGATGGTCGGATCCGTCCTCTTTCGAATTTCCAGCAGATGAGATCGAGTCAGATGTCCCGTCTCAATGATGACCTCAAGAACCACACCACAGGTAAGGCACATGCGGACATCAGCGGAAGAGGCCTTCCAACCGCACTTTGGACAAATAAGACCTTGCACGATCCCCATAATCTTATTTTACGAAGTCCTCCTTTCGATCTCGCGCAGGGATTTGTCCAGCTCGCCTTCCAGGTCGGCCACCTGAAAGGCTACAAGACGAGCACCGTCGAGAATTGCGATACAGATCATTACCAAATCCAGGCACTCTTTGGGCAGTGGTTCGTCTCGACGGGCGTGGAGATAATGGTCGACACGTTGTTTGAGCGCATGAAAATCTTTGAGACAAGTGACCGGAGGGAGATCACCGCTGGGCCTTTTTCAACGGACTGTTCAGATCTGAGTCAGATTCTCCCATAACAATTCGACCGGGTGCTTCGCCCTCCGGCCGGTCAGGTGCTCGATCTGCTGGCGACAGGATATTCCCGAAGCGACGATCTCCACCTCCGGTCCTGCCGCCTTGACCGCCGGTACAAGACGGCGATTGGCGATGGAGAGCGAGAGATCGTAATGCTCTCTTTCAAAACCGAAAGAACCAGCCATCCCACAGCAGCCTGAATCCACCTCCGTTACTTCAAAGCCCGCCCATTGCAGCGCTGCGACCGTAGGAGCGGTTCCGACCAATGCCTTCTGATGGCAGTGGCCGTGAAGAAGCGCTTTACCCGTATGGTTTTTGAAGCCGACGGAAAGATGACCGGCTTCACGCTCGCTTAAAAGAAATTCCTCCAGAAGAAAACTCCTCTGGGCTACGACCTTGGCCGCCTCGCTGCGCAACAGATCCGGATATTCATCCCTAAGCATAAGGAGACACGACGGTTCCAGTCCCACGATAGCGAAACCTTTTTCCGCAAAGGGAAAGAGCTTCTCCACGTTCCAGGCTGCGTGTTCCCTTGCCTCTCCGAGCATGCCCTTCGAGATCAAGGGCCGGCCGCAGCATTTCTTTTCGACCAACACCACCCGATAGCTTGCCAGCTCTAAAAAGCGGGTAGCCGTGATTGCCACGCCAGGGGTGTTGAAGGTATTGAAGGTATCGTGAAAGAGGATGACATCTCTTTTGGCCTCCCGGCCCTCAAAGGCATGGTCCTCGAACCATTCCTCAAAAGTCTCCTCGGCAAACAGCGGCAAAGGACGCCTGCGGTCGATGCCGGTTAGCCGTTCCAGAAACCAACGGTTAAGCCAGGAGTTTGCCAGCCAGTTGGATAACGGCGCGAAGCGGGCTCCCCAACGATTCACCCATTCGATCCTCCCGAAAAGGCGGTTGCGCAACGGGAGCCCATTGGCCCTGTAATAGTGTGATAGGAATTCGTATTTGAGTTTGGCCATGTCCACATTCGACGGACACTCGGCCTTGCATGCCTTGCATTCGAGACAGAGATCCAGAACACCGTACAAGCGTGTGTTGGTAAAGTCCTCTTTAGGAACCTTCCCCGAAAGGACGGTACGCAACGCATTAGCTCGACCGCGCGTGGAATGCTCCTCATCCAACGTCGCCATATAGGAAGGACACATGGTACCTTCGAGTTTTTTGCGGCAGACTCCCATGCCGTTGCACATCTCCACGGCCGCGGCAAAGCCGCCCTGCGCGGTGAAATCCAGCGTCGTCTCCGGCTCCCAGGCTTGATAGCCCGGCCCGATGCGCAGCGACTCGGTCATAGGAGGTGCGTCAACAATCTTGCCGGGATTCATGAGATTCTTGGGATCAAAGGCTTGCTTGACCCGGCGGAAGGCTTCATAGAGCATAGGACCGTAGAGTTTTTGATTGAAATGGCTCCGGGCTAGACCGTCCCCGTGCTCACCGGACATGGCTCCGCCGAATTCCAGCACTAAGTCCGTAATCTCTTCTGCAATCGCCACCATCTTTTGAACTTCCGCTGTCTCTTTTAGATTGATAAAGGGGCGAATGTGCAGACAACCGACCGAGCAGTGGCCGTAGTAGCCCGCCTGGGCGTCATGGCTTTTGAGAATTTCCCGAAAGTGCTTGATGAACTCCGGGAGCTTGGCCGGATCCACGGCCGTATCTTCTACAAACGCTATCGGCTTTTTCTCTCCCTTCATTCCCAACAGCAGCCCCAGACCGGCTTTACGTAATTTCCAAATCGCCTGGACCTCTTCGGGCTTGAATGCCGGAGTCGCCGCATAACCGATTCCTTGAACTCGCCTCAGACCCTCTAAACGCTCGACCTTTGCTTTGACTTCCTCCTCGCTTTCGCCCGCATATTCCACGATCAGGATCGCCGCCGGATCTCCCTGGACAAACCCCATGCGCCTGGACTGTTCGATGTTTTGCCGCGCAAGATCTAGAATCGCCTTATCGGTGAGCTCTATGGCATAGGGAGTGGTCTCTAATATCGCTTGCGAGCTCTCCAGGGCCTCTTGGATATCTTTAAAGTGAATTACATCCAGAGCGGTCCACTGGGGTTTTTGGACCAGGCGTAACTTCGCCTCAACTACGCACGCCAGCGTCCCCTCCGAGCCCACGACCATCCGCGAGAGATTGAAGGGCTGGGGTTTTACGAACTCGTCAAGATTGTAGCCCGAGACGCGGCGCATGATTTTCGGATAGCGGGCCAAAATCTCTTCCCTGTGCTCCTCCGCAAGACCCAGGACTTGGCGGTAGATTTGCCCCTCCAGGCTCTCCGTTTTACTCTTGGCAGCCGCCGCCTCTGAAGCGAAGTCTTTGAAAACGACCTCGCTCCCATCCGCCAGGTAGGCTGTGAGTTCCAGTACGTGATCCACGGTCTTGCCGTACGCGATCGAGTGGGCGCCGGCGGAGTTGTTCCCGATCATCCCACCGATCGTGGCCCGGTCTGAGGTAGAAGTGTCCGGCCCGAAGAGCAGGCCCATCGGAGACAGCTGGGCATTTAACTCATCTTGAACCAGCCCAGGCTGCACCCGACACCAAAGTTCACCCCGGTCAACCTCCAGCACCTTGTTCATGTATTTGGAGAAATCCAAGACAATCGCATGCCCCACTGTCTGGCCGGCCAGCGCGGTCCCCCCGCCCCTGGGAAGGATGGGAACATTGTAATAGTTGGCGACCTCGATAACTGCCTGCACGTCTCCCTTGTGTCGCGGGAGCACTACGCCTACAGGCTCGATTTCGTCCATGGAGGCGTCGGTGGAGTAGAGAAGACGAGAGTAGCGGTCGAACCGAACCTCTCCCTCGACTCTCTTCTCTAGCTGGGAAGCAATCTCTTGGTAACCATACGTCCGGATGGAACTCGTTCCCATGATTTTCTATCTATCAC
>JAUXIP010000317.1 GCA_030620935.1 Deltaproteobacteria bacterium
GAGCTCGGCCGAACCGAAGAGCTCGGCCCGAGGGAGTTTTCGGGAAGAGGTCAAGTGTCAAGATACTTATGAACTCCTTAATAAATAATAGCCGCCGGCATGGAGGTGTCTCGAAGGGCCGATGCGTGGGACGATGAGAACCAAGCGTATCTCAAAGATACTCCCATCACCCATTCGAGCGTATGACGGAAGTATCGCGTCGGACCGGAGAGAGACCCGCAGGCGGGCTGATGACAGCGAGCCATTTTCAGCAAGCTCCAAAAGAGAGCTATCTGACGGTATATTGCCCGTAACCTTTTCGTTCGAGCTCTTCTACAAGATCTTTAACCCGCTGGCTTTGCCTGATGTTGCAAACCAAAAGGGCGTCCGGGGTGTCGATAATAACCGCGTCCTGTATCCCAACGAAAGCAACCAGACGGTCTTGAGTGTAGACCAGGCAGTCTCTGGATTGGAACCCCAACCATTGACCTACGCCGGCATTACCGTTTTTATCCTGTGGAAGCATTCGGTGGACGGCAGCCCAGCTCCCTACGTCGCTCCAACCAAATCGCGCCGATACGGTTAAGACTTTGTTCTCTGCGCCGGCCTTTTCCAATACCGCATGGTCGATGGAGATGTTGGGCATTTTCCTGTACTCCCTTCGAATAAGGGCCTGGAGTCTAGGAGAACGGCTGCTGATTTTGAGTCCCCGCGCTCCCTGCTCAATTTTATCGAGTGCGTGAGATACGGAGGGAGCAAAACGGCCGAGCATTTCCAGAATAGTGGAAACCCTCCAAGAAAAGATCCCGCTGTTCCAGAGAGTTCCCTTTCGCATCAATTGGCCGGCTTTCTTGAGAGTGGGCTTTTCCTTAAAGCCTTTGACGCGGTGAGCGGTTGTGCCTCTAACTCCTTTTATTCTTGTGCCTTTCAAGATATAGCCGTAGCCTGTTTCAGGGTAGCTCGGTCGGATCCCGATAGTTACTAAGGCGTCGTGCCGCTCTGCGAGCTGTGCCGCAGCCTGGACCGTCCGGCGAAAAGATTTAAAATCCGAAACCCAGTGGTCGGCTGGCAGAATCGTCATGATCGCATTAGGATGTCTGGACGCTAGCTCGATGGCGGCAAGTCCGATGCACGGGGCGGTGTTGTTTCCTTGAGGCTCGACGAGAAAATTGGTCTTGGGCAACATAGGAAGTTCTTTGCGGACCGATTCATAGTGATCGGCTACGGTAACCACAAGCGTATTTTGCGGGCCGAAAAGCGGCAGGACCCGATCCAGGGTTTCCCGGATCAGGCTCTTTTCGCTCCATATCTTGAGGAGTTGTTTGGGCGTATGAAGACGACTCAAGGGCCAGAAGCGTGTGCCTCGACCCCCCGCCATGATGACCGCGTAGCGCTGCGCTGTTATTTTCATGTCTCGGTTGAAGGCGTTATCTTACGAGAGGGGAGTCGTTGAATCAAGGCTCAAAACGTTTCAGTGATTCTTGGAGAATGCAAAGCGCGAAATCGGGTGTCGGGTCTTAAACTTCGTATTTCTCATTTTGCAAATTGTATTTTGCGATGAAGGCCTTTTCCCCTCCCTTGAAATCCTGGACGGTGCCTGCCAATCAACGACCGGTCCGGCTGGATACTTTCCTGCGTCGTTGCCTACCCCATCTTTCTTTGCGCGAGGTGCGTCGAGCGATCGACGAGCATGCTTTTTGGATCAATGACCGCCCAGGGAGGAAAGGTGAGAAGCTATTTCCCGGACACGTTTTGATTCTCAAAGCTTCTGAGCATTGGCTTGCGCCCGGTCCTTTACCTCGACGGGATCTCCAAGTTCCCATTCTTTTCGAAGATAGATTCATACTAGCCGTCGACAAACCAGCAGGGATGGCAACGCACGGATTTTCCGGGAGGGAAACCCGCTCCCTGGCCAATTTTCTGGCGGCGATCCGTCCCTCTCTTTGCGGAATTGGCAAGAGCCGATGGGAGCCGGGGCTTGTCCACCGTCTCGACCGAGACACCTCCGGCATCGTTTTGGCGGCAAAAGATCAGGGCTCTTTCGACGACCTGCGAATTCAGTTCCGCCGAAAGCAGGTGCACAAGAGGTATTGGGCACTGGTTCACGGAAAGACAAAAGAAACTGCGATCATTGAATACCCTCTCATTCACGATCCTCAAGATCGGAGCAGGATGAAAGCAATTGTACAAAAAGGAGGTTTTAACAAGCAGGCTAGAAAATGGCGTGCTTTGACCAAGTTTCAAACTCTGGCCTATGCGCATGGATTCAGTTTTCTTGAGGTGGAGATAGAGACCGGCGTGACCCACCAAATCCGAGTCCATTTAGAGGCGATCGGACACCCCATTGTCGGCGATTTACTTTACGGCGGGAATCGACCGCATCCTTTTACGCTCCGACGCCATTTCCTGCACGCCTTCTCTATCAAATTTCGCCACCCGGAGAGCTGTAAAGAAATAACCGTCGCGAGCCCTTTGCCAAAGGAGCTGCAGAAAATCTTAAGCCGCTTAGGAATAAGTCTCTAGCAGGGTACTGAAAAACTCTGCTCACAGGCTGTTCAAAAAGATTTCAGATGCGAGGCACGCGAAAAATCGACGAGCGCAGGCGTACCCGAGCAGTACGTCGCAGCGAGGCGTTTGAGCGCAACTTTCATAACGCCTGCCAGTGGCAAGCTATGGCAGATGAGGCTTTTTCAGCAGCCTGCTAAGCTGCCGTTCCCCTGACGCCCTTTTCTTTGGCACAAGCGCCGCAGAGGTTGGCCTGAGTTTGCGGATCTTCGACATGCCCTTCATCCAGATTATGGCAGATCTTTTTACACTCAACACAGATGAAGTAGATGCCGTCGATGGTTTTATTGATTTTTTCCCGATTAAGCACCTGGCCCTTGAGCTTTTCGATGCGGATCCCCAGGAGTTCTTCGTAAGTCTTCTTGATCTTGAGCCTTCCTGCCTCATCGCTGGGAAGATCCTCATCCTCCATGTCTTCGTGGTTGGGATCATCGAAAAAGCTTCGCCTCTTGCGCTTACTCACACGGGCTGGGAATTTCTTCTTCGTCCTTGGCATTTCCGTAGAGAGACCCGGACCTACGAAGGCGGTAGGTTCGTCACAATAGCCAACTGGCAGTTTCAACCTGCCAATTTTTCCATAACTTGTTAATATTGAATCAGGCCCAGGTTGTCAACATGGGAGTTTATCCCAAAACTAAGTGCCAACGAGATTTTTTTCCAGCAAGGCTTCGGGGCTCCCTTCGCTCCACGGCCTCTCGCAGCGACCCTGCCGGGGCTTGCTCGGATGAACCTTCCGGAATTCCCTTCGGTCAGTTCCGGCTTTCATCCTGCGTAAGCCCTCGGCGGGTGCCCGCTGCTGCGTCCATGTTCCGCTCAGGGACCCCACTCAGCCCTGCTTACAGAAAGGGGACCTTCCCGTCCTTGAGCGAAGATTGGCTCGGAGGCAACGGAAGTCTCTGCGAAGCTGAGGATCAGCAGCATCGATGTCTGAGCGAAGCGAGTTTCGATGCTGCCCGAAGCGAGCAGCAAGACTTCCCGCCGACGAGACACTGAAGCGATGGGATGGGAAGTCTCCTTGACCATAATCCGTGCGTAAGCTTGTAACATCTTAAAAACCCTGGCCGCCGAGAAGGAGGCGGGTGCAAGGCGGAGCAAGGGATCGCACCGGAGCGTACACGGCAGTACGTGAGGATGCGAGCCCGAAGCAACAACGCAGCACCCGTCCCTTATCCACGGATCAGGGCCTTGATCCTTCCAATTGACAGCCTCTCCCCGGCACAATAGGATGGCGCGTAACTATTATGGC
>JAUXIP010000289.1 GCA_030620935.1 Deltaproteobacteria bacterium
ACCCAATCTACAGAAAGTGCGGGCACGGATCGAAGGCCGGGTTCGGCGGGTTCTAGTCTGCACCCAATGCATTCACGCCGGTCGGGTCGAAAAGGCCGCCTAACCCCCTTCAAGGGAAAAGTAAAAAGTTCGAAGCCTTAATTTTGCCCTTTACCTTTTTACTTTTTACTTGGACTTACCCCCTCACCCTCGTCGCTTTATAGACCCCTTTCACCTTGGAGATATTTTTGAGGACCCGCCTGAGCTGGTCTGAATGGGTGATCATGACTTCAAAAGTATTGAGCGCTTTCTGATCCGGGAAGGTTCGAACACGCGCGTTGGCGATGTTAGCGTCCGCGCTCGTGATAGCAGAACTGATCGCCGCTAAAAGACCGGGTTTATCTACGCAGCTCACTTCAATCTTGATCGGACGGGGGATTTGTCCATTACCCTCCCAGCTCACTTCAACCTTCCTATGGGGATCACTCTCCAAAACAGTGGGACAACCCGAGACATGGACTGTGACTCCCCTTCCCCGGGTTATGTATCCAACGATTCCCTCTCCGGCTAGAGGATGACAACAGCGAGCGAAGCGAACTAGGATATCCTCCACTCCGTTTACCCTGACCCCCAAACCTTGCTTCTGACGGGAGACCAAGCGGAAAAGCCGCTCCATGGTCCCCTCGGGTCGCTTCTTGCCTGCGTCGAGTTTCTCCGGAGGAACCAACTTGGTTAAAACCTGGCGCGGTGTGAGCTTGCCGTATCCTATGCTGGCCAACAGCGTCTCCTCGTCCTTCATCCCCAGCTCCTTGACGATGGCTTCGATTTTTCCTTCGCGCCGCAGTGCTGGGTAATCCAGCTTGTAACGGTTAAGGTCCCCTTCCAGAATCTCGTGCCCCAAGGCGACGCTTCTCTCCCTTTGCTGAGATTTGATCCAATTGCGGATCTTGGATTTGGCCCTGGGAGTTTTGACGAGCTTGAGCCAATCGCGACTCGGGGTCTGCTGGTGGGTTGTGATAATCTCGACCGTGTCCCCGCTGCGCAGGAGATACTTCAAGGGAGCGATTTGCCCGTTCACCCGCGCGCCGGAACAGTGGTGGCCGACCTCGGAATGAATGTGGTAGGCAAAATCGATAGCTGTCGACCCCTTAGGAAAGCTCAAAAGGTCCCCTTTGGGCGTAAAAACATAGATCTCATCCGGGAAGAGGTCTTCTTTGATGCTATGGAGAAATTCCTGCGGGTCTTCCAGGTTCTGTTGCCACTCCAGAAGCTGCCGCAGCCAAGCAAATCTCTGGATCTCGTTAAATTGCAGCTCCTGGCCTTCTTTATACCGCCAGTGGGCTGCGATCCCTTCCTCCGCGACCCGATGCATCTCATGGGTTCGGATCTGAGTCTCCATACGCTCCCCGTAGGGACCGATCACCGCAGTATGAAGGGATTGATACATATTCGGCTTGGGCAACGCGATGTAGTCTTTGAACCGCCCCGTGACCGGTTTCCATTGGGAATGGATGACTCCCAGCGCCTCGTAACACTCGCGCAACGTATCGACCAGGATGCGGAAAGCCACCAGGTCGTAGATCTGATCATAAAGGAGATGTTGGCTCTCCATCTTTTGATAAATGCTGTAAAAATGTTTCGGCCTGCCGGTGACTTCGGCGTCGATCCCCTCCTCTTCCAGCCGCTTGCTGATGATGGAGATCACCTCGTTGATGTACTTCTCCCGGTCCACTTTTCTCTTGACCACGTTTCGCTTCAACTGATAGTAGATCTCAGGGTGAAGGTGTTTGAAGGCCAGATCTTCCAGCTCGCATTTAACCCAGGCGATGCCCAGGCGGTGGGATAAAGGAGCGTAAATGTCGAGCGTTTCCTGGGCCGTCATGATCTGTTTCTCCACGGACATATGATTGAGCGTCCTCATATTATGGACGCGGTCGGCGAGTTTGATCAGGATGACGCGAACATCCTTGGACATGGCCAGAATCATCTTGCGAAAGTTCTCCGCCTGTTTTTCCTCATGGCTGGTAAAATTGACTCGACTCAGCTTGGTGACGCCGTCGACGAGCGCAGCAATTTCGGCGCCGAAAATACTCTCGATCTGTTCGACGGTCGTCAGGGTATCCTCCACGGTGTCGTGGAGCAATCCCCCCACGAGGCTCGGCACGTCGAGCTTGAGATCGGCAATCACCCCCGCGACCGCCATAGGATGGACCAGATAGGGCTCACCCGAAAGACGTTTTTGCCCGCGGTGGACCTCGGCGGAAAAATCATAGGCCCGCCGCATCAGCTCCACGTCGGCCGTGGGATGATAGGCTTGAACCTTCTCTACTAAGTCACCGATCCTCGGCTCTCTACTCATGACCGGTCCCGTTTAACGGCGTCGTCGAACAGACGAAACCCTTAATCCTTTCACTCTGGAGATCCTGAGTCTTTCGGCGATCACGATGGATTTTAAGGCCTCTAAAGCCTCCCGGATCTCCCGGTTCACTACGAAATAATCATACCTCATGATCTCTCGTATTTCACGCCGGGCATTCTCCAGACGCTTGCGAATGATTTCCCTGCGGTCGGTTCCCCTGAGGGCCAACCTTTTCTCCAGTTCCTGCCAGGAGGGAGGAAGGAGAAAGATGGAGACGGCTTGAAGGTATCGCTGCTTGATTTTTTTGGCGCCGTGCACGTCGATATCCAAAAGCACGTCGCGGCCGCGCTGAATCGTCCGGTCTAGAGTTGCACGCGGGGTACCGTAAAGAGCGCCGTGGACGTTGGACCATTCGGCAAATTCTCGTCCGGCCTGCAGCGCGGCGAATTTTTTCTCGCTCACAAAGTGATAATCGCGGCCGGCAACCTCTCCCTTCCTGCGGGCACGGGTCGTATAAGAGACCGCAAGCTTGATGTCGGGAAAAACTGTGGTTAGTCGATTGATCATAGTCGTCTTGCCTGCGCCCGAAGGGGCGGACAGAATAAAAATAACGCCTTCCCGATTGGCAAGCTTACTCATACGCATTACTCTACGTTCTGCGCCTGCTCTCGGATCTTTTCCACTCTTTCCTTACCCGCTAGCACCAACTGAACGACCGGAAGCTGGGGGACCTTGGAGCCGATCGTGTTGAGCTCCCGCTGGACCTCTTGCAGCAGAAAATCGATTTTTTTGCCCACCGGATCCCGCCCACGGACAAGACGCCCCAACTCCTTCAGATGACTTTCGAGCCGTACGACTTCTTCATGAATATCGCCCTTAAACAAATTCCCGCTTCCCGCCGTCTCTCTGGCGATATCAGACGAATCCGTGCCCTCTCGGACGGATGCGGTATCCTTAACCTGGAACTGCATCTTATCCGCCTTCCTGGTCAACTTTACCGAGATCCTCCTTAGATGACGGATTTGGGACTCGACATCCGACTTCATCTGCCGTCCTTCTCGTTCCCGAGAGCGCTCGAGACGCTTTAAAGCCGAGCCCAGGGTCTTCAGCACCATGCCGCTCTCGTCCTTGACTCTGACCTCGGCTTCTTGAAGTTGAAACAGCCCGGGGAAACTGGAAAAGAGGGAGAGATCCACCTCCCCTTTGAGGCCGAACCTTTTCTTGGCATGGCGCAGGGCCCCAAGATATTGGCTTAAAAGAGCCTCGTCCAACTCCAACTTGCGACCCCGGCCTTTTAAAGGAGAGCGAGTGATAAAAAGGTCTACCCGGCCACGAGAAATAGTCCGCCGGATAAACTTACGAATCTCCTCCTCGATCGACAGATACTCTCTAGGGACCCTGAGCTGGATATCCAGATGGCGATGGTTCAAGGTACGCAATTGGACCACAATCTTGGCCCATTTGCCCTGAGCCGCTGCCTCTCCATAACCGGTCATGCTCTTCATCTCTGTTGCCGCACCAGCTGATTTAGTTTTGCGTAGGAGGCCGCAGCGGTTCCCACCTCTTCTCCCCCGATTCCAGCAGCGAGGTTGGCAAGAACAGCGGCCTCCTCGAAAGTGGCTCCGCTCGCCAAGGCCAAAGAGCATACTGCAACGACGGTATCGCCCGCGCCGGTGACGTCGAACATCTCGCGCGGCTCCGTGGCAAAGTGTTTCATTTCCCTCC
>JAUXIP010000286.1 GCA_030620935.1 Deltaproteobacteria bacterium
GCTTGAGGCCGCCAGTACCAAAGACAATACGCAAAGAAAAAATCCAGCCCAAAGAATTTTTTGCTTAGCCATGTCTAATCCTCCCTTCTGATGAAAAGGAATAAAAGATTTTCTCTCCTTTGACTCGTTCTGTTTAACCAAATTTATGTCAACAATTAGGCATGTGCCTAAAAGTCGATCAGCCTCACTGTCCAGGCGGAAATAGCAGCCTAAAAACTGGAAGTCAATGACCTTAACCTCTCAGCGTTAACCTCAATACCTAGGCCGGGACTATCCGGCAGAATAGCCTTTCCGCTTTTGACTTTTATGGGGCTGAAGATATCCTGCTCTCCGAGACGCAAAAAGCCGGTCATCTCCCCCGCGGGCTGAGCGTTTCTCAGAGCCGCGTGCAGGTGCATCTCCGCGGCCGAGAGAAGCGTGGTGCAGGCGCTCCCTTGACCTAATACGACCGGAAGCCCCTTGGCACCAACGACAGCCGCGACCTGCAGAGCCCGCTGAAATCCTCCGATATGCGTGAGCTTGATCTTCAGAAGATCCGCCGCATTCTGTTCCAAGACCGCATAGGCGTCCTCCGGCGAGCTCACGCTCTCCTGAGCAGCGATGGGGATCGCAACCACTCGTCTCAATTCCGCGAGACTTTTAAGATCCCCTCGTGACAGAGGCTGCTCGGCATCGCTGAGGGAAAACTTTACCAACTCGTTCAGGATCTCCCTTGCCTCAGTAAATGTATAGGCGGCATTGCCGTCGACGCGTATCGCGGCCTCCTCTCCCACTGCTTCTCTCACTGCCCGGACCCGCGCGATATCTTTCGCGCGATCTTTTTGGCCGATCTTGATTTTGAAGGTATTAAAACCTCCTTGTTTGAGCTTCAGGGCATGGCTACCTATGGTCTCCGGCCCTTCATCCATCACCAGCCCTCCCACGAGATCAATCTCTTTCCGATAGGGGCCGCCGAGAAGGCGGCAGAGCGGCATCTGATATAGCTTCCCCAAAGTGTCGAAGACGGCCGTCTCGACGGCGGCTTTGGTTAGGGGATGCCCGTAGCGTGTCTTGTGGAGTTTTTCCAATACCGCACCGGTATCCTCCAGATTCATACCAACGAGCACCGGGCCAAAATATTTTCGCACCATGATCTCCATGGTTTCCAGCGTCTCATAAGTATTGCCAGGCCGTCCCTGGGTCGCCTCTCCCCATCCCTCAATGCCGTCTTCAGCCTCAAGGCGAACGATCAGGGTGCGGCAGTCCTCAAGAAACCCAGCGGCTCCGCCATAGATCTCTCTGATCGATAGGGTCAAGGGAAAGACTTCGATGCGTGATATCTTCATGCTTAATCTCTCAGAAGAGGGCCAAGAGCTGAAAGGTCCGACACCTTCTCTAAACGATATACAGTATCCATGAGCTTCCCCAGCTTCCGGTCGGAGAGGAGTGGCTGGGTTAACCTCCTCGCCTTATCCTCCAGCTCAGAAGGGCTTAGAGGATTTTGCGGGGTGCCTTTGAAGTGGACGACAAGGGCAGTGTGGCGCTTACCGTTTTTGAGGCGCACTGTAACTCTTCCCGCCCGGTCCCATCCCTTCTTCTCGATCTCCGCATCCACTTTGAGCCGGACCAAACGGGTCATGGCAAGAACTCTTTTATCCCGGAGTCTCTTTTCGTCGAAGGACTCAGGTTCCCTGGGATCGAAGTAGAGGCTCAGGGCAACACAGAACGGAACACTATACTGCGCCATCATTAAGTCCCGAGGCTGGTAGATCCCATGATGGGTGACCAGCTTTTCTATTCCCGCCACAACGATCTCTTTTATATCTTGCGGAGTAAAGTTATGCCGCTCTTTTAGATTCTGCAGAGCTTCGATCGGCGCATGAGCATTGATGTGGCAGGCAAAACGCTTGATGCAAATATTAAGGGATTCAAACTCGCGGCCCAGCCGGTGGGTGAGATAGGCTAAGTCCGGTGAATCGGAAAACGCACGGCAAAAGCCGAAATTTCCCTCCAACACACTCTCTGGACCCGCGAATCCCTTTTGGGCCAGAAGAGCCGCGGTAACCCCTCCTTCCGCTGCCTTTCCCAGGTGGAGGCGTTTAATCATCGCTCCTTCCTGGCAGCGTGAAAACTCCATTAAACCTCCGGAATATGAGCCAGCAATACCCAAGGCATTTACTAATTTCTTTTCACTGAGCCTAAGGAGCCGGCCGACAGCTACTGCGGAGCCAAAGGTTCCGTTCAAGGCAGGTGCGTGGAAGCCGCGCTTCTCCACAGAATTACCTGTAGCCACCCCGACTCGAAACATGACCTCACAAGCCGCCACCAGAGCCGTCAGAAAAGACTTTCCATCGGCTTTCAACGCTTCCGCTACGGCAAGAGCAGAGAGAACCGTAGCTCCGGCATGAACTCCGGCGCCTGGTTGGCGCACATTGTCCAGTTCAAAGGCATGAACCATGGCACCATTAGCCAGGGCCGCCTGTGGAGCCTGAGTTTTCCACCGTTCACCAAAAACAGTGGAGGCTCCCTTGCGGCCCATACTGGCGACATAATTCACCACACTCCGGCTCCATGGTTTTGTCGAGCCATATAGCGTCACCGCCAACGTATCGATAATACAGTCCTTAACTCTAGAGATCACCTCGGGGGGAATCTCTTGATAGCGGAGGCCGGTTGCGTATCGCGCTAGGACCTGTGTAGCTTTGGCCTTCATCCCAAGATTATCCTTTACTTGTTTCTATGAAAAATTAGCTTGTAGCTCACTGGTTATAGATGTCAAGAAAAAGCATCATGCTTTACAGAAGGACACCATAGTGGGGCTCGGCCGATAAGCTGTGACGGCAACCTAGGTGCCGGGATTGGTCGAAGGAAGGCATCGGGATATACTGCAAGCTTCGCTCTGTTTATCGAGAAAAGTAGGGAAGAGTAAATGGTGGGAAATTGTTGATATTTACGACGGGATTTGTTTTAAACAGACAAAACTGAAACAGGATAATTCCGCCTGAACTACAATAAAGGAGGAACAACATGGGCATTTACCGACTCTACACGGGTGACGATATGAAATCCCATATTGAGGAACAAACTTTGGCTTCCCATCCAGCTTTAACCAAGCCTCAATCCGCATCACGCATCGCTTTCGGGGAAATACCCGTCGGGACGTTCAAAGATTGGCACCCGCCGCCATGCCGGCAATACATCATCATTCTATCTGGCCAGCTAGAAATTGGTCTGGGAGACGGCACATTACGGCGCTTTGGTTCAGGGGATGCTCGGTTGGTCGAAGACCTCACCGGCCAGGGGCACACCACACGGGTTATCGGCAACGAACCGGTCAAGACGGCGGTCATCCCGCTTGCCGATCAGGGAAGCTGAGCGCCGTTCCTCTGAATCGGCGTCCGTCTACATGAGCATTATTATCCTATTGACAACCTCTCTCCAGTCAAATAAAGAGTGTCTCCGAGAGAATATATGGAGTTCTCAGCGTCGATGTCTCAAAAATCTAATTCTCATTATTGAGGGAGGCAAGGCAATGATTAAAATTACGAACAGATTGATCGTGTTAGTGGCGGTTACGGTTATAACCGCTGCGGGCATGCAGATAGCGGGTGTATCGGAAGCTCGGGCCGCGGAGTGGAATCCTAAGAAGATCACCCTTGTGTTGCCACATTCGCTTGGTGGTGGGCAAGACAGGCTCACGCGGGCACTTATCAAGGTTTGGGCCAAGCACTTGGGCACCAAGATCGAGGTCCTGAACAAGCGTGGCGCGTCTGGCCGCATCGGTTTTGACTACTTTCAGACGCAGCCCAAGGATGGGACGGTCCTCTTGACGACCAACATCGCCACGACAGGCACCATGTATGCCCAGCAAAAGCCCCCCTGGTCGTGGGAGAAGACCATTCACATTCTAGGCGTCTTCGGCGTTGATCCGGCTGCGATTTTCGTGCTCAAGGATTCCCCTTTCCAATCGATACAAGACGTCATCGCTGCGGGCAAGAAAAAGAAGACCGTCATGGCTCTCAGCTCGTGGTCCAGCGCAGAGAACATCACACTCCATCAAATGATGGACCAGACGGGCGCCAAGTTTCAGATCATA
>JAUXIP010000116.1 GCA_030620935.1 Deltaproteobacteria bacterium
GCGCAGACGACTTAAAAAAGGTGCGCTACACGTATCCGAGTCATTCGGATGACATCAGCAACATGGTGTAACCCGACGGGAATAGCAAAGGGAGGAATTTGAAAAATGAAAACACTCATTTGCCCTACATGTGGCTGCTCACTTGTCAGGTTGGGGATCAGTAAGGATAAGGCTGTCGCTCACTCCAATAGTGGCGTAGAGTATTTTTTCTGCTGCAAAGGCTGTGTCGATATCTTCGTTGCAAATCCAAAGAAATATCTTGATGAAATCAGCGATTTGATCGTGTGCCCAACCTGCCTAAGGGAAAAAGCAATGCAGTTTGCCGCTAAGATAGAGTTTGAAGGGAAGGACTTGTACTATTGCCGTTGTCCGCATTGTAAAGAGGAGTTCAATAAAAAGCCCGAATATTTCATAAAACGTTTAGCAGGCGTGGTTGATTAAGTTAGGCCAGTGCCCCTAATTGTGATCGGGGCATCATCTTACCCAACGATTCGCGGCCCGGCGACAAAAAGTATCGGCTCACCTATGCATTTGGCTCGTACTCTCTCGAGTAAATCGATGGAAGGGATTGGTGGAAAGGAAATAATTTTATGCCCATAAATAAGGTCCCCTATTCGGTTTTGCTGTTTCTTTTAGCCGGTCTCTGCGAGATAGGCGGTGGCTGGCTGGTCTGGCAATGGCTGAGAGAAGGGAAAGGGGTTCTGTTGGGCCTTGTCGGGGCAGTGATCTTGATTCTTTATGGTATCATTCCGACGTTTCAACCTGCACACTTTGGCCGGGTGTACGCCGCCTACGGCGGCTTTTTTATTGTCTTATCCCTTATCTGGGGATGGATTTTAGATGGAAATATCCCAGACCGTTTTGATGTAACTGGTGCGGCAATTGCCCTAGTAGGTGTTTCAATCATCATGTATTGGCCGCGCCTGGGATAGTCAGGGACGGATATCGAGGGGGCCTGCTGGAGGGATGTTTCAAATGAGTAAAGAACAAGAGATCAAGATTGCCTCGCCTTCCAGTGGCAGATCAGAGATCGCGGCCAGGGTGGCTCTCGGGTTGTATAGAGAGATCGGGAGACATACCAATTATTCGGTATCCCTTGTCATGGGGCCCAGCGATTCTGAGATGGGGGGAGGAGGCGCCCCAATCGTTGTGGGCAAGAAGAAATATCACTTTAATTTTTCGAACCCTGCAGCCTTGGCGAGGATGGCCCTCTTTGGCCGAGGACTTTACAAAAGTAAGATTCCTCTGAGAGCCATCGGCGTTTTTCCCTCCTGGGATCGTCTGGTCTTTGCCGTTCACGAGGATACGGGGATCCGTTCTCTGGAAGAGATCAAAGAAATAAAATTTCCATTGAGGGTTTCTACCCGTCACGGTGGCAGATTCCAGACAACCCTGTTTGATATTGATCAGATCCTTAAAGGATATGGGTTCAGTTTCGCCGACTTAAAAAAGTGGGGTGGAAAGATCTTTCCGGAAAGTAGTCCTAGCAGTTCGGAGCGGGTAAGGCACGTCCAGAGCGGCGAGGCCAATGCGGTTTTCGACGAAGGAATAAAAAGCTGGGGTTCTATGGCGCTCAAGTCAGGGATGAGGTTTCTGCCGTTAAACGAATCCGTCATCAAACGGATAGAAAAGATCGGGTTTTCTACTGCGCTGATCGACCCGCTGCTTTTTCCCGAACTCGACAGGGAGGTCGTTACCTTGGATTTCAGCGGCTGGCTCTTTTTCTGCCACCGCAACTTGCCAAGCCGGATCGCTTACCGCATGGCCAAGGCGATCGACCTCTGTCATGACGAGATTCCGGTCGATCACCTGGATCGCCGAGGCATGACTATGGAGGAATTTTGCCGTGGAGGAGAAGGGGGGCCATTGACCATCCCGCTCCATCCAGGAGCAAGAAGATATTATAAGGAGAAAGGCTATCTGGTTTCCGACGCAGTCGGATAGGCAAGGAAAGAGAGTGAGAAGTTCGACGCATCTTTCACTTTACTCCTCGGTCTCTTCGAAATAGTCCCTTAAGACTCTCTGTTTAACATACTCCAGAGCACCCATATCCTGGATGATGTCGCCGCCGGTGTCATAGAAGAAAATATCGCCTTTACGATTGCGGCCGATGGCGACCAACCATTCCAACTCGTCCCGATCCTCCAAAAGGTAGTTGATGATCTGGTTGGCTCCCCTCTTTGCGATGATGGTAACCTTCGGATGGATTGTTTTCCTGACCTGTGCCATGTAGATACCTCCTCAGTCGAAAGGCAGTCTATATCAGCACGGTTAGTTCCTCAACTCGCCTTTCTAACGCACCACCTCCGCCAGGGTTTCTACGTGAAACGTGTGGGGAAAGAGATCAAAGGGCTGCACTCGGCTCAGTCTGTATCCTTTTTTGCTCAACGCCGCCAGATCGCGCGCCAGGGTGGGGGGATTGCAAGAAACGTAGAGGATCTTCTGTGCTCCCAGAGAAGCTAAATCTTCTTCCAGTCCTTTAGCGCCTGAGCGCGGCGGGTTCAGGACAATTTTGGAAAACTTTTCACCTTTGTTCCGCATTTGCTTGATTAGCTGGGGAACCGAAGAGCGGTGCCAGCGAATGTTCGTGAGCTGGTTAGTGCGGCTATTGGTCTTGCCGTTTTCAATGGCTCGCGGTGCGTTGTCTACCGCCACTACTTCCTTGGTGCGCTGAGCCATGGGGAAGGTAAAGTTGCCGGCGCCGCAGTAAAGCTCCAGGATTCGGTCTTGGTCGTGAAACTCGCCCCACTGGAGGAGCTCGCCGACAAGTCGGTGGTTGCCTTGCCGGTTTACCTGGGTGAAGACTTCCCCATCGATCTCCAGCTTCAAGCCGCTTTCCGAATTGGCGGTCATTGTCCCCTGACCCCAGGATCGACGCCAACCGCGGCCGAAGAGAATGAGCCCCAGCATTTCCCCGTGCGCGTCAAGAAAACGGGAGCAGGCACCGTCATCGTCCAGGGCGAAATCTCCCTCTACTTTACCTGCCAAAATGATCCTTTCGTTCTCGTCGCTGCCTACGATCTCGATCTCTCGGACAGAGGTCTTCAGTTCTCCGAGCCATTCCCTGGCGACGATAATGTGGCGCTCCACCTTAGGGTCGGCAATAATGCAGGAGTCGATTTCAATCAGATCATGGGAGAAAGCTCGGTGAAAGCCGAGCTTCTCGCCGTGGGCGTGGAGGCGGATGCGGCGGCGGTAATGATATTCTTGCGGCGAAGGAAGGATGGGAATCAGCTGAAATTTGTCGAGCTTTCCGATGCGCTTTAATGCGTCTACCACGTTCTTCTGTTTAGCGGCGAGCTGACTTTCGTACCGGATGTGTTGCCAGGGGCAACCGCCGCATTCGGTGAAATAGGGACAAGGGGGAGATTGTCTTATCGGTGAGGGTTGGATCAGGCGCAGGAGTTCAGCGACGGCGTAGTTCTGTTTTTGTTCTACGATCCTAACCTCTGCCTCGTCTCCGGGGGCCGTAAGAGGAGTCAAGATCACTTGACCTTCTCTGCGGCCGACCCCGTATGGGCCATAAGCGAGAGAGTCAATTTTTATAGCAAATGTGTTGTTGGCGTTCGTCTCTGTCATCACTCCGACCTACATGTTATAAAACAAGCCAGATGGAAGCTCAAATCGATCCGCGCCTTCTTAAAGGCGTCGAGGAATTTAACCGGGGGCTGTTCTTCGAGTGTCATGAGACCTTGGAGGAAATCTGGCTGGAGGACCACGGTGAAGACCGGAAATTCTACCAGGGTATCATCCAGGTGGCGGCGGGCTATTTTAAATGGGAGCAAGGAGTTCTCATCGGGGCGATCAAGCTCTGGCGATCCGGATTGGAAAAGCTTGAGCCTTACGGATCGATCCATCTCGGGGTTGATCTGGGATCGTTCGTCGGAGGGGTAAAGGAAAATCTAAAAGAGATCGAGGTTGCTCATCAAAGCGGTGCGAAATGTCAGGATCTCAAAGTGCCGGTTCTTGGTGTGGCTGATTGAAAGCGGTTTCGGATGATCCGTTCAGTCAATGTTCATAAGATCTTTACTCAAGGGAAGAACAAGGTCACTGCCCTCGCCGGAGTCTCGTTTGATGTCGAGAAGGGGAAATTCGCAGTCATCATGGGGGCCAGCGGATCAGGGAAAAGCACCCTTCTCCACCTGATCGGCGGGTTGGACCGACCTAGCCAAGGGGAGATCTTGGTAGACGGGCGTATCATCTCGCAGATGCCGGATGATGAGGTGACTCTCTTTAGGCGCACGCAGGTCGGCTTCGTTTTTCAGTTTTTCAATCTTCTTCCTACTCTCAGCGCCGTAGAAAATGTCATGTTACCTCTGGTCCTTGATGGTCAGTCGACGGGACCGGCCAGAGCACGGGCGCAAGCGCTCTTGGAACGCGTCGGGTTGGAAGCACGCAAGAGCCACTTGCCCGAGGAGATGTCGGGGGGAGAGATGCAACGCCTCGCCATCGCCCGGGCCGTGGCTTTCCATCCTCAGATTCTTTTGGCCGATGAGCCTACGGGCAACCTCGACTCCAAGTCCGGTGGTGCGATTTTGCGGCTGATTCGCGATATCAATGAACAAGAGGATTGCACGGTGATCATGGTTACCCACAATCGAGAAGCCGCCGACTACGGCGATCGCATCATCTATTTAAAGGATGGTGTGATAGAAAAAGAGTCGCAGTGATCCGCTTATTAGGTTTTCTTTCCTGGCGCCATTTTCAGCGCCACCGGCTGCGCACCCTGCTTACCATCTCGGGCATCATCCTGGGTGTTGCGGTTGTTGTGGCGATCGCAATTGTCAATCGCAGCTTGATCGGGTCCTTTCAACGCACCATCGAGTTGGTTGCGGGGAAGGCAGTCCTGCAGGTCGTGAATGGCGAGAGCGGGGTCCAGGAATCGCTTTTTCCTGTAATTCGCGACACCGAGGGTGTTCAGGACGCCGCCGCAGCCGTCGTGGGATTTCTTCCGGTGATCGGCTTCAAGGGAGAGAGACTGTTTGTGTACGGTGTTGATCTCCTGGCCGATTTTTTCATCCGCGAGCACGAATTTGCGGGAGATTCGTTCGGGTTTGATGCCGCGTTGGATTTCATCGCCCAGCCTGATTCTGTTGCTCTGACGGAATCGCTTTCTCGCCGTCTCGGTTTGCCGATAGGCTCCAAGATTACACTTTCCACCAGCCAAGGGGTTCGCGATTTTACAGTCCGTGGACTTTTGAAGGAGCAGGGCGCGGCCAAGGTTTTCGGTGGGAGCTTTGCTCTAATGGATCTTCCTGTTGCGCAAATCGCTTTCGGCAAAGAGGGTAAGGTGGACGTAGTGGATCTGACGGTCGAGGAGGGAGAAGAGATAGCGCGGGTGCAGCAGAGGATCGAGGCACGGTTAGGAGGAGCAGCGGCTGTTGGGCGGCCTCGGGAGAGAGGGGAACAGATCGAAGCGCTGCTTACCTCCTTTCGTGTCGGCCTTTTTTTCGTGAGTCTGATCGCTCTCTTCGTCGCATTTTTTCTCATTTACAATACGGTGTCGGTCTCCGTAGTGCAGAGAAAACGAGAAGTCGGGACTCTACGTTGTTTAGGTATGCGTCGAAGGGAGATCCTTTCTTTCTTTGTCTTGGAGGTTTTAGTATTTGGGCTATTCGGATCTTTGGTAGGGATACTAGCCGGTCTTTTGTTGGCCCAAGGGGCCCTGCTCATCGTTGGACAAACCGTTAACAATATCTTCTTTCAAATCGACTTGGCCAGAAGCACGCTCACGAGGCAAGAAATCTGGATGGGTCTCGGAAGTGGTGTTGGAGTGTCTCTATTGGCCGCCCTATATCCTGCCTGGGAAGCTACCCGACTGTCCCCCATTGATAGCTACCGTCAAGCAGCCTGGACTCCACGGCTGGAGCGTGTATCCCACGCTTCTGTTTTAGGGGTTTTGTTCTTGATACTTTTTCCGTTAGTCCTTTTCTTTCCGTCCAGCGGGCTGGGAGAGGTGGAGGAGTTTAGCTTGGGAGTGACGGCGATGCTGATGTTTTTGCTCGCCCTATCCTTTCTCTCTCCACTAATTATCCAGGGATCCGTCGTAGTTTTTCGTCGCTTGTGGTCCCGCCTTTCTTGGGTTGAAGGACGGCTAGCCGCAGACAGTCTGCATCGGAGTTCTGCTCGGGCAGGCATCGCCGTGTCTACACTCATGATCTCCCTCGCCGCCATCTTTACCATCGCCGCGTTTGTTCATAGTGTGCGCGGTTCTCTCTTGACCTGGGTGGATCAGATGGTGACCGCCGATCTCATTGTGCACTCCGGCGCCAGGTCTGCCGGTCCGTTAAACGTTCCGCTTAGAGAAGAATTTTCACCCAATTTCAAGGAAATCCCAGGCGTTCAGGTCGTTGATCTCTATCGCCGGATCCGCTCGACCTATAAAGGAAAACCCATTCTTGTGGAATCCATTGGAGCTCAGGTTTCCGAAAGCGTTCGTAAATTACCGGTGGGGGAGGGGAATGGTAAGGAGGTTTTAAGACGGATGGGGGCAGGCGAGGGCGTGGTTGTGAGCGAGAGCTTTCAAAGCAAATTCAGTAAAGGCAAGGGAGACATGATAGAGCTTCCTACGCCATCAGGTGTTAGGCCGTTCAAAATTCTAGGCGTGTACGTAGATTATTCATCCGATTCCGGCAGTATCCTTATTGATCGGTCGTTATACAAAAAGGTCTGGCGCGATGAGCTGGTGGATGCCTTTGA
>JAUXIP010000366.1 GCA_030620935.1 Deltaproteobacteria bacterium
CGATGAACGCGCCGAATCGGATCAGCTTGCCCCAGGCATTCGCACCTGGAGTCCCGAAAGATCGAGTTCAGGCGGTCGGCAGAGCTTATGAGAAATCATACATGGACCCGGAGCTACAGAAGCAGGCGAAGAGGATGAAGATGAACCTCAAAAATAAGACCGGGGAGAAGGTGACCAGGATCGTCCAGGAGTTGCTCCAGACGCCTAGGTCGGTGCTTGCCAGAATGAATGAACTGATTAAATACTCTCCGACGCCTTGCTCTTGAGCGGGGAAGCAGGAGTCTATTCAAGCGCGCGATGCAAGAGGAATTTACGGAGTGCCGGATCGGTCCGCCCCCAACTGAAAACCGATCTCGCGGCACCTCTGGTTTTCACGGGTAACGACCCGGATCGCGTTAAAACTTAAATTACATTTTAGGTTTTGATGGAGCAAGGGTCTGAGCGAGGCGACAGCAAGAATTCAGAACACTGAAGTCGGAGGGTCGGGGGGGGTCCTCTGGCTTCTGAATTCTGAACCGTGACCAGTGGCCACAACTCAATTTTTTTTGATTATTAGGATTCCCCGCGGCCGATATAATTTTATTTTTTGCAATGAGGAGTAAGAAAGGCGTGGTACCATGTTAGAGGCCTTTGTCTCGGGTCTGCTGGACGTATTTATTTTTAAGACCTTTATGTTGATGCTGCTAGGAATTGTCCTCGGGTTCATAGTCGGCATCTTGCCCGGGATCGGCAGCCCCGGGGCTATGGCGCTCATGCTGCCCTTTATCTTCGACATAGAGCCGGTCGAGGCGTTTGCTTTCCTGCTCGGGATGTACGCGGTCACTGCGACGACCGGCGATATTACCTCAATTCTATTCGGCGTGCCGGGTGAAGTCGTCTCGACCGCGACCATCCTCGACGGCCACCCAATGGCCAAGCACGGTGAGGCTGGGCGGGCCTTGGGCGCGGCGCTCATGAGCTCCCTGGTCGGCGCGATCATCGGCGCGTTCACCTTGGCCGCCGCGATTCCCATCGTCACCCCCCTCGTCCTCTCCTTTAAGTCGCCCGAATTCTTCTCGCTCGCACTGCTGGGCATCGCCTTTCTGGCCGCACTGAGTGGAGATAACAAGCTCAAAGGGGTGCTGGCCGGCGGACTGGGGCTCGCCCTGGCGATAGTTGGTCTCGACCCGCAGGAGAACATCGAGCGTTATACGTTCGGTCTGCTCGGCCTGTGGGAAGGAGTCGGGTTGGTCGCCGCCGCGGTGGGCCTTTTTGCCATCCCAGAGATCGTCGAGCTGTGGGTGAAGGGCACCAGCATCGCCGAAACCCAGGTTGGCAAGTTAGGGGGTGTCTGGCAGGGAGTCAAGGACACCTTTATCCATCTAGGAATCACCTTCCGCTGCAGCATGATTGGGACGTTTTTCGGTCTCGTGCCAGGCGTCAGCGCCGCGCTTTCACAGTGGGTCTCGTACGCCCACGCGGTCCAGAGTGCCTCGGATAAGAGCCGCTTTGGAAAGGGGGACGTTCGCGGGGTGCTCGGACCGGGCGCGGCCAACAATTCCGGCATCGGCGCCGCGATGATTCCGACGATCGCTTTCGGCGTGCCCGGAAGCGCCACAACGGCGATCCTTCTGGGCGCGTTCATCATTCAAGGGCTACAACCCGGGCCGAAGCTGCTCACGGAAGACTTGAACCTAGTCTTCTCCATGGTCTGGCTAATCGTCATCTCCAATATCATCACCGTGGCCGGTTGCTTTCTCTTCCTGAGCCAGTTAGCTAAGATTACCCAGATACGGGGCGCGCTGCTGATCCCTGCCCTGCTCATGTTGGTGTTTTTCGCCGGCTATGCAAATACGAACTCGTACCTCGCCATGGCGACAACCATGATCTTTGGAGTGATCGGCCTGATCATGGTCAATTATGGCTGGCCCCGCCCCCCGATGGTCTTGGGACTTGTCCTGGGATCCTTGATCGAGCGAAACCTGTTCATCTCCTACCGCATCTACGGGGTTTGGTTCCTGTTAAGGCCGATCGTCGTGGTGATCATCGTGATTATTTTTGCGGTGCTGTTCTTGCCGAATATCCAAGCAGTGATTGCTAGGCGCAATGCGGTAGAGGAGAAGGCGGTTGTCGCGGACGAAGAATGAATTTCTGATCAGCGCATTCCTGGTAATCCTCTTTATCTGGGTTGTGTGGGAGGCACGGGATTGGCCGTTTCTCACGCGATTTTTCCCGTGGATGCTCGGTTTTCCGGCTCTAGTACTGGCGCTAGTGAATTTTGGGCAAACCTTTAGGAGGGCATTTCGCCAGGGCGTCGACGCGGAGGGCGACGGTATCCAAGGAGAGCCAGGTGAAAAAGCGGAAGCCGGAGCGATGCCCGACGGGAAGCACTTACGAGAGCGGACCCTCTCTATTTCGGTTTGGACCCTTGCCTTCGCGCTGGGATTCTGGTTGTTCGGATTCAAAGTGGGTGGCCTGCTGCTGAGCCCGGCTTTCCTGCGATTCCAGGCGCGCGAGTCCTGGAAAATGAGTATCTTTTATTGCTTGGGAATTTACCTGTTTTTCTTTGCCCTCTTGGAGACGGCCTTGGGATTTCCCTTGCCGCCGGGATTGATCGCTGCATCACTCGAGCTTCGGTCATTCGACTTGTACGTGGTAAACCCTCTTCTGGACGTAATTCTGCGGCGGTAGGGCCATGAAGCCCGTTGCAATGCGTTGCTCGGTCGATTCAATCAGGCGCCATGGGTCGCATCTTCGTTTTTCATGCCCACAGACACCTTCACCTCCAAGGCAGTGAGTGACGCCTGCTGGCCCACCGAGTGGAGAGATCGCGCCTATCCGGTGGCGCAGCTTAGCCAGGAACTAAGGAAGAGCCTGATTCACAAATGGGGTGACCAGCTATTCAACTGAGTTGCAAAATCTCTTCTCGTTGTCTATGTTCCGGTCAGGTGGGTCGACTGCCAGAGCACCTCTCATTCCTTAATCTGTGACAGGAGTATGTCCCTCACCTTCGCATAATCGTTTTTTCCGTTTTCACATCATGGGTTTTCCTCACAGCGGGAGGCATTTTTTGATGAACGAAGGAAAGTTTCTGAGATGGTTGGCCGGAATCGGATTCGTCATGGCGCTGGGCGTTTGGAACGTTGGCTTTGCCGACGAGGATCAGATGGTCTACATCTCCAACAGCGATGCGGACAGCGTCTCTGTCATCGACCGCAAG
>JAUXIP010000007.1 GCA_030620935.1 Deltaproteobacteria bacterium
ATTGAGAATCCCCGGTGGAGGTGGCGATCTTTCCGTCTAGAGATGCGGCAAGTTTGAGGATGACGAACGGGGTATGGCGAGTAATGTATTTTCTGAAGGCCTCGTTGAGTTGCCGACATTCGGCCTCCAAAAGGCCGACATGGACTGTGATGCCAGCCCGTCTTAACTTACGAATCCCGCTGCCCGATACCGACGGATTGGGATCGACCATCCCGACCACGACTCTTTTGATTCCGGCATGGATTAGAGAGGTTGTGCATGGCGGGGTTCTGCCATAGTGGCTGCAAGGCTCCAAGTTGATGTAGAGGGTAGCCCCACGAGCTTTTTTCCCTGCTCGCTTGAGGGCGACGATCTCGGCATGATCTTCGCCGGCCCGCCGGTGGTATCCTGTAGCAATGATCTTTCTCCCCCGCACAAGGACCGCGCCGACCATCGGGTTGGGACTCGTTCTACCGACACCCTTGCGTGCCAGGCTGAGAGCCAATCGCATATATCGTTCGTCGAGATCATCTGCCATCGGGATAAACTATTCTTCCGGCCTTTTTTCTGCCTTTGCCCTCCTTACTCGACAGACCCTTGCGCTCCTTCAAAAGCTCTTCCAACTCCGCCATGAACTCGGTGATGTCTTTGAACGAGCGGTAGACCGAGGCAAAGCGGACATAGGCCACCTCGTCGATATCGTGAAGCTCTTGCATGGTCGCTTCACCGATGACGGAACTGGGGATCTCTTTGTCGCCCCGTTCTTGAAGCCCTCGCTCAATGCGGTCTGCGATCGCCTCGATGGTATTGATGCTCACCGGACGCTTCTCGCACGCCCGCTTCAGGCCGTTGATGATTTTGACCCGATCATAGCTCTCGCGCCGGCCGTCTTTTTTCACCACCAGGGGCATCATTTCCTCGACCCGCTCGTAGGTGGTGAAACGGCGCGTGCACTTGTCGCACTCTCGCCGACGCCGGACCATATGGCCTTCTTTGCTCACGCGGGAGTCGATCACCCGATTTTCGGTCTCGTGGCAGAAAGGACACTTCATTTCATTTAGCCTCAAAGCTTTCAGCGATCAGCTCTCAGCTTTTGGGCTCAAAGGGGGTCGGGAGTCTTCGAGTCAGGACTCCCGACCCCTTCAAGACCCTGAAGGCTGACGGGCTGACTGCTATTTACTCATTCGATCCGGATAAATCGGAAACTTCTTGCAAAGCTCGCGGACATCATCGGCAATGGATTTAAGCGCTCCGTCATCACCCACATGGTCCAAGGCCCGTAAGATAAACTCGGCGATGGAGGCCATCTCCTTTTCCTTCATCCCACGTGTCGTCACTGCCGGCGTGCCGATCCTGATCCCGCTGGCGAGAAACGGCGAGCGGGTCTCGAAGGGGACGGTATTTCTATTCACGGTGATCCGCGCCTTGTCGAGCGTTTCTTGCGCCGCCTTGCCGGTCAATTCCGACTGGCGGAGATCGATGAGCATCAAATGGTTGTCGGTGCCGCCGGAAATCAGCTTGAACTTTTTCTGCATCAGGGCCGCGGCGAGCGCCTTGGCATTTTTGACGATCTGCTGCTGGTAGAGCTTGAATTCCGGCGTGAGCGCTTCTTTCAGCGCCACGGCCTTGGCCGCGATCACATGCATGAGCGGGCCTCCCTGAATACCCGGCAGAACGGATGAGTTGAGTTTCTTGGCGAAGGCTTCGCGGCACATGATCATGCCGCCTCGCGGGCCGCGGAGCGTCTTGTGCGTCGTCGTGGTGACGAACTCGGCGTGCGGGACGGGGGAGGGGTGAATACCGGCCGCCACTAGGCCGGCGAAATGCGCCATATCCGCCATGATCACGGCGCCGACTTCGTCCGCAGCCTCGCGGAAAGGACGAAAGTCGATCTCGCGCGGATAGGCGCTGTAGCCGACGACGATCATCTTCGGGCGGTGCCGGCGCGCGAGCTCCTTCATCGCCTCGTAGTCGAGCCGCTCGTCCGAGCGGCTGACGCCGTAGGGGACAACCTTGAAGAACTTGCCGGAAAAGTTGACCGGGCTACCGTGAGTCAAATGGCCCCCGTGCGCGAGATCCATGCCCAGAATCGTGTCGCCCGGCTGGAGCTGTGAAAAATAGACCGCCATGTTCGCCTGCGAGCCCGAGTGAGGCTGCACGTTGACGTGCTCCGCGCCGAATAACTCTTTAGCGCGCTCGATCGCAAGATCCTCGACAATATCGACGAATTCGCAGCCGCCGTAATAACGCTTCCCAGGATAACCCTCGGCATACTTGTTGGTCATAATGGATCCCTGGGCCTCCAGCACGGCTTCACTCACCGCGTTCTCGGAGGCGATCAGTTCCAGATTGTATTCCAGCCTTTCGGTCTCCTTGCGGACGGCGGTAAAAACGTCCGGGTCCGTTTTCTGCAAAAAAGACATCTTTTTCTCCAAATCAGAAATAATGAAAGCAGAATTCAGTATTCAGAATCCTTCCTCTTTTCTGGCTCCTGAATTCTGGCTTCTGGATTCCCTCTTAAGTTAGAATAAAGAAAATCGCAGGCGCATGGCCCCTGTGCCACGACAACTCCTGCGACTTTATTTCCGGCGCACCCGATCAGCACCCTCGCGATATCGGTCATTGCCGACAGGCGCTTATCGGCTCGTCTCTTGTTCGGCTACGAAAAAGCCTACTTGTGGCTGTCAATGTAGTTGACAACATCGTGGACTGTCTTAATCTTCTCCGCATCCTCGTCGGAGATCTCCAATTCATACTCTTCTTCCAGAGCCATCACTAATTCCACGATATCCAGAGAGTCTGCCCCCAAATCTTCTATAAACGAGGCCTCCTGGGTCACTTCGTCCTCGCTGACACCGAGCTGCTCACAAACAATCTCCTTCACCCTAGCCTCTACAGATGATGCCATCTTTTGTTCACCTCCTGCTCTGCTTTATTCCTATTCCGTTTTTATTCATACGTAAAGTCCGCCGTTGACGTTAACAACGTGCCCCGTGATATAACCGGCCGCGGGACTGGCTAGAAAGGCGACTGCCTGCGCGACGTCCTCACAAGTCCCAAAACGGCCCAACGGTATGGACTGGAGAACTGTTTCCTTGAGCTTCGAGGGGAGTCGAGCCGTCATCTCGGTATCGATCAAGCCAGGCGCCACTGCATTGACCGTGATGCCCCGGCCGGCCAACTCCCGTGCCATCGCCTTGGTAAAACCGATAATCCCGGCTTTGGAAGCAGCGTAAACCGATTGGCCTGCGTTCCCCATCTGTCCCACGACCGAAGAAAGGTTCACGATGCGTCCATATCGTCCCCGGATCATTACCCTACAAACGGCCTTGGTGCAAAGTATCGTCCCCTTGAGATTGATCCCGAGAACTCGCTCCCAGTCATCTTCCTTGAATCGAAGTAAAAGGTTGTCCGAGGTCACCCCGGCATTGTTCACTAGAATATCAATTTTCTGATGTTGGTCAACGATTTTTTTTACTGCCTCTTCTACTTGATCTCCCCGGCTGATGTCAAAGGGAAAAAGTTGACCCGAGCCCCCTTCTTGAACAAGCTGATCGAGCCGCGCCTGAGCTGCTGCCTGATTCTCCCGGTAATTGATCAAGACCTTAGCCCCTAAACGTCCGAGGGCCAAAACCACAGCTCCTCCTATACCACGGCTTCCTCCGGTAACCAATACAACTTGACCTTTTAAAACCAATGCGGAGCTTAGTCCTTTCCGATTTTTTCTAGGTCCTGAGGCGTCTCGAAGTTATCGACGGTCAAGCTCGAACTGATCCTTTTAATCAAGCCGCTCAGCACTTTCCCCGGTCCGATCTCCAGAATATGCCGGCAGCCCATCGCTTCCAACCTTTTTACCGACTCCTCCCATCGAACCGGAGCTAGGGTCTGTTGAATCAAAAGGGGCTTAACCTTGTCGCAGTCAAGGTTGATGTCGGCCTCGACGTTGGTGATCACTCCCACGGAAAAGGGGCGAACAGGCACATCGGCCAACACCTTCTTCAGCCCTTCTGCGGCCGGGAGCATCATACGGCAGTGAAAAGGGGCGCTGACGGGCAATTCCAAAACCCTTTTGACCTTACGCTCTCGCGCCAGCGCCATGGCCCGGAGTACGGCAGGCCGCGCGCCGGCGATCACCGTCTGGCCACCGCCATTGAGGTTCGCCGGGCTCACTATCTCTCCCTGACTCGCCTCTTCACAAAGGGTTTGAACCGCCTCGGCGCTCAACCCCAAAACCACCGCCATCAGTCCCTGGCCCGGAGGAACGGCTTCCTGCATTAACTTTCCTCGCTCCCTAACTATCCTGACCGCATCCCGAAAGGAAAAGGCGCCGACACTAACGAGGGCACTATACTCTCCCAAACTGTGACCGGCAACGCAAAAGGGCTTAAGGGAGCATTCCGACTCGAACACGCGAAGGGCGGCGATGGAAACGGTAAGAATGGCAGGTTGAGTATATTCTGTAAGCTTGAGCTCCTCTTCAGGACCGGTAAAGCAGAGATCCCTTAAGGGAAGCCCCAAGACCTCTTCGGCCTCCAGGAAAGCCTGCTTGGCGACGTCAAACTGTTCATAGAGATCCTTCCCCATCCCCACAACCTGGGACCCCTGACCGGGAAAGACAAAGGCAACATTAGCCTTTTCCTTCACTTTCGTCTTTTCTTCCTTCCTCCCCCGAATTCGGCCTATCGCCGAAGGTTTCGATCTTTGACTTGATCTGTTTCCAGATCCGTCGCGGGAACTTCTCTCCATTCTCGCCGACCAAGTCCCCCATCTTTTCCAACTCCTCTATAATATGACGGTTGACGTCATGAGAAACCGTCTCTTTGGCTATCCGGATGGCATTCTTGATAGCCTTCGAGTCGGAGCCTCCATGGGCAACGATAGCGATCCCGTCCATACCCAACAAAGGGGCTCCGCCGTACTCCGCTTGATCCAGACGGGCATAGGCCTGATGGAGAGATTTTCGGCTTAAGAGATAGCCGAGCCGCGTGAGGATATCTTGCTGAAAGGCATCTTTCAGCACGTGAACCACGAAACTGGCCACTCCCTCCATGGTTTTGAGCGTGACATTGCCCGTAAAACCGTCACAGACGACCACGTCCGCTCGCTCGTTGAAAATATCTCTCCCCTCCACGTAGCCGATGTAATTCAACCCCGTCGAGGCAAGCTTCTCACTGGCGGCCCGCGTGAGATCATTGCCTTTCCCTTTCTCTTCTCCATTGCTCAATACTCCGACACGAGGGCTCGCAATACCGAGAACCCCCTCCGCATAGATAGATCCCATCATGCCGAACTGAACCAGTTGGTGAGATTTGCAATCTACGTTCGCGCCGGCGTCGATGATCACGGTTCCCTTCCCCGGCGTGGGGACAACCACCAGGATCGCCGGTCTGTCCACGCCGGGAAGATTTCCCAATACGTACATGCCGGTCGCCATCATCGCCCCGGAGTTTCCCGCGCTGACCACGGCCGCGACTTCCCTCCTCTTCATCAAATCAAAGGCCACCCTTATCGAGGAGTCTTTTTTCTTGAGCGTGGCGCCGGGAGACTCGCTCATGGCCACGGTCTGAGAGGCGGGGATCACCTTGACCGAAGAAGAACCGGACGAATGCCGGGCTAATGCCCGTTCCACCTCATCCTTTTGACCGACGAGGAGGATCTCGACCCCCAGCTCTTTTGCGGCAAACAGCGCGCCTTCGACGACTACGCCGGGAGCGCCGTCACCACCCATAGCATCGACAGCAATCTTCACCATAGACAAAAGAAAAAGCCTTACTGCTCCTTTGTAGGCACCACCTGCCTACCGCGATAATAACCGCAACTCGGGCAAGCGCGGTGAGGAAACGAGACCTCTCCACACTTGGAACAGGTGGTCCATTGGGGCACTGTTAGAGCGTCATGAGACCTACGTTGGTTCTTTTTTCTCTTGGAAGTCCTTCTTTTAGGTACAGGCATCTTTTTTCTTTACCTCTTTCCCCGCTTATAAGCGGCAGGTTCTCCGATGCAAAAACAAAGGGAAGGCTACTGAGTTAATTTAAGGTTGCGGAAAATCGCCATCCGCGGATCACCCGACGAAGAGGCACAGTGACAGGGCGCCTCATTGAGATTGGCGCCGCAACTCAAACACAGCCCCCGGCAGCTATCCTGACAGAGCGGGTGCATCGGGAGGGCTAACAACACCTGCTCCTTAAGAAGAGGGAAGAGGTTGATCTCGTCAGCTCCGTAAAAGCTTAACCCTATCTCGTCGCAGCTTAACTTCTTACTCTTGGCTGGAGGAGGCTCGGGGGTCAACACAAACCGAAATTCCTTTTCTATGGGGAAAGCATGGCTCTTGAGACAGCGACTGCAATTCCCTTCAATAGTCCCTCTGAGCGAGCCGTGAAAAAACAGCTCTCGGCCGGAGCGGTAACAATTAAGATCCACATCAATAGAAGGAGGGAAGCGAAAATCCCTGACTTGGCCCTCTGCGTAGATCAGGTTTAATTCCTCAATATTTTCCGCAAATTTGAGGTCCTTCGGCGATTCGGTGATTTGATCTACCGCTATCTTCATGCCTTAACTCCGGCGATCAAAGTAGGCCCTCAATATATTGGTTTTCCAGCTAATGTCAAGACGAGAGAAAACTGGGAATATAAAAAAGCTCTGATTTTCTAACTAGTTCCAAACGCTAGATCTAGGAGATATCCCCTATCGGAGGTAATGTCAGGCCCGTTCCTATGGTCTCTCGTTGCCCTATTACTCACCGTAAAAGGTCTTATCGCCCCGGTCCCTGAGAGTCAACGTGATATCATCCGCACGGTCTGAAGGGGATCTCGTGACACCGGCATCGGCGACCTTGCCGATGAAGCAGCTAAAATTTCGCCTCAGAGCCGCCGCAATCTTGACAAAGACATGGGGAGCCGATAGAGGAAAGAATCTCATGGTAGAAGTATCCGGGCTGACTAAATATTACGGCGACTTCCGCGCGATTGAGGATGTCTCTTTCACCGCCGAGAGGGGCGAGATCCTCGGCTTTCTCGGTCCCAACGGAGCGGGAAAGACGACCACGATGCGGATCATTACCGGCTTTATGCCTGCCACCGAGGGAACGGTAAGGTTGGAAGGCTACGACATCTTCAAAGAATCCCGCGAGGTTCGCCGCCGCATCGGCTACCTGCCGGAAAACCCTCCTCTCTACCACGATATGACGGTAAGCTCCTATTTGAAATTTGTCGCGCGGATCAAAGGAGTCCCCAGAAAGAAAATTCCCGATGCCCTATCAAACGTTCTGGAAGAATGTTCTCTTACGGAAGTGGCATCCCGCCTCGTGGGCCGTCTCTCTAAAGGCTATCGCCAAAGGGTCGGGCTGGCCCAGGCCCTGATCCATAACCCGCCGGTCCTGATTCTGGACGAGCCGACTTTGGGATTGGATCCGAGGCAAATTATTGAGGTCCGGAGTTTAATCAAAGAGCTCTCGGGAGACAGAACCGTCATCCTCTCGACTCACATCCTCCCGGAGGTATCACAAATCTGCAACAAGGTCGTTATCATCAATGACGGAAGAGTAGCCGTTGAAAAGGCCCTGGCGGAGCTGACTCAAGGGGTCACCCTGGAAGAAGTCTTTCTCCAATACATCTCCAAGGAGGATGAGAAAAAAGAACCGGTGCTGGAACTGGACGAAAACGAAAAAGATTGGTCCTTATGAAAAATATTTTCACCATTGCAGGAAAAGAGATCCGTTCGCTCTTTGTCTCTCCTATCGCTTACGTGGTGATGACGGGCTTTCTTCTCCTCGGAGGGTGGTTTTTCTTCAATCTCCTGTTTCGGTTCAGTTACCTCCTTACTCTGTATACGAACTTTCAAAATTTCCGGGGCGTAGAGAGTCTCAATCTCAACGAATATGTCATTGGCCCCCTGCTCCATAACCTCGCCATCGTCCTGGTGATCATGGTCCCGATCATTACGATGCGCACCTTCGCCGAGGAGAGAAAGAACGGGACTTATGAGCTCCTGTTGACCTCGCCGCTTACGGTAACGCAGATCGTTTTGGGCAAATTTCTCGGTTGCCTCAGCTTCATGACAATTATCATTCTGCTCACCGGCATCTATCCGGCCATCCTCTTCATCTACGGAAATCCCGAGTGGGGAATCCTCGCCACGGGCTACCTGGCCTTCTTTTCGTTGGCGACGGTGTTTGTCTCTATAGGACTCCTCACGTCGTCTGTAACCGAAAACCAGATTATCGCCGCGGTTTCCTGCTTTGTCGCGCTGTTGCTTCTCTACCTCCTCTCCTGGCCTGCAGAGACCACTGGAACGGCGCTCGGTCAAGTCCTCAAATACCTTTCCGTCATCGAGCACTTCAGCGAAATGGTCAAAGGCGTCATCGATACCCGGGACCTGGTCTATTTTTTAAGCCTGATCTTTTTTAGCCTGTTTCTCACCCATCGATGCGTCGAAGCCTCCCGGTGGAAATAGATGAGGCGGTATCTACAGATCTCAGGGATTTCGGGCCTCGTCCTCACCCTCTTCGGGCTGACCGCCTACTTTTTTACCAAAAAGATCCAGGATCCGTATGTGCTCATTCACCTCGGATTGGGCGTCCTGTGTCTTCTGGTCTATCTCGTCACCCAGGGGGGCGGATTGTTGCGCTCTTTGCGGTCGCGCTCGACTCGCGCCGGGATGCATTCGGCATTCTACTCGCTTCTCTTTATAGGCGTTCTTATCATGCTCAACTTTCTCAGCGTCCGCCATTATCAGCGGTGGGATCTTACGGAGGCCAAGGCCTTCAGCCTGTCGTCGCAATCCATCAAGGTCGTCGAACAGCTCAAACAAGATCTTGAGATTTACGGTTTCTTCGAACGGGGCCAAAACCAGCAGATTGCGGATTTGATCAACAGCTACACCTACCACTCTTCCAAAATCGAGTTTCAAGCGATCGACCCGGACCGCAATCCCGAGATGGCCAGGCAGTACAAGATCCAGCGACTTAACACGCTGCACATTCGCTACGGCGACGAGTCCACGAACATCACCGATACGAGCGAAGAGGCCGTGACAAACGCTATCCTGAAGCTCACAAAGGCCACGAAAAAAAATGTCTATTTCCTAACCGGCCACGGAGAGCCCAGCATCAAGGAGCGACAAGACAGCGCCGGATACGGAGCCGCGAAAGACGCTTTAGAGAACGAGAACTTTCAGGTAAAAGAGCTTCTCTTGTCCACGCAGGAAAGCGTGCCGGGAGAAACCTCGCTTTTTATCGTCGCCAATCCGAAAAAACCGCTTTTCGATCATGAGATAGAAGCGATCGACAGCTACGTAAAAAGCGGCGGCAGGCTTCTCGTTATGATCTCTGCCCAAGTAGGCAAAGACCTTGGAACATTCCTCAAAGACTGGGGAGTCGAGTTGGGAGATGATATCGTCGTGGATCAGGTCATTCGTCTCTTCGCCGGCCCCTCCTTGGGCGTGGAACCGATCGCCCAGACTTATAGCCTGACTCACCCGATCACGCGCGGTTTTAGGGAACGGACGATTTTCCCCATGGTGCGGTCCGTCGAAGCCGACAGCTTGCCTAAGGAGGGGCTGGAGGTAACTTCTTTAGTCCAAACCAGCCCAACAAGCTGGGCGGAACGAAATCTCGATGGAATCTTCAAGCAAGGAAAGGCTTCCTTTGAACCGGAGGACAAGCAAGGACCGATATCCATCGGAGTGGCGGTAAAAGCGAATTTAAAAAAGATCGGTGTCGACAAAGAGGGAGACGCAAAGATCGTAGTGGTCGGGACCGGCGGCTTTGTCAACAACCGCGCCCTTAAGATCTATTTTAACCGGGACCTATTCCTCAACATCGTCAACTGGCTGGTCGGGGAGGAAGAATTGATATCCATCCGTCCTCGCTCCATCCGCTCCTCGCGCATCCAACTCACGGAAAAAGAAAGCAACATGGTTTTCTATCTTTCCTTTCTCATCTTGCCTGAGCTTCTTCTCATCATCGGCCTTGCTGTCTGGTGGAGAAGGAGATAGAGAGTGCGCCTGCGCAATACCCTGCTTCTCGCCCTCATTTTTATCCTGCTCGGCGCCTATGTCTATTTCTACGAGCTAAACAAAAAGGAAGAGGACAAAGAAAGGCTCCTTAGCTTTAAAAACGATGAAGTGGAAGCAGTGGCCTTCAGTCATTCCGGACAAGAGATCAAACTTGAGAAAGACTCCTCGGGAAAATGGAAAATCACCGAGCCCCTGCAAACCGCTGCCGACGAATCCACCATCAGCGACATTCTCTTCACGCTAAGCACAAGCGAAGTTACAAGGTCGCTGGAAACCAATATCGCCCCGCAAGATCTCAAGGGGTTTGGGCTGGAGCAGCCCTGGGTCAAAGTGGCGATCACCCTGCGGGGCGGCCGGTCGCTTGCGCCGATTCTCGTCGGAGAGAGAACGCCCGTGGGCAACTCAGTCTACGTCCAACGGGAAGGAGAAGCCGCTGTCCTTTTATCCAGCCCCTCTCTCTTATCGAGCTTGGATAAGAAACTTTACGACTTCAGAGATAAAACCATCATAGAGTTTAAAAAAGATGCAGTGAAACAATACTCCTTTAAAGGCACAAAAGGTGAGTTCGTTCTAGCCAAAAAGGCGGAGGACTGGTTCATCGAAGAGCCCAAAGCCGATCGGGCAAACCAGGCGGAGGTCCTGGGCATGCTTTCGACTATCCACAATATGACGGCTCAGCACTTTGTCGAAGAGCCGTCTTTGGATCTCGGCCGATACGGGCTGGATCAGCCGCGCCTTCGAGCCACACTGTTTACGGGAGAGGGACAGAGAGAGATTTTCTTCGGCGACAAGAGAGAAGGAAAGGATGAGGTCTACATGACCCTGGATTCCAAGGAAAAGGTCTACAGTGTTTATGAAAGCGTCTTTAAAGAGCTCGACAAAGACCTGTCTGCCCTCAGAAGTAAAGAAGTCGTACCCTTTTCCCGAGACAAGGTCGCCAAACTGCGAATCCGCAACCTTGAAGAATCCTGGACCCTGCTCAAAGGGGAAGAAAACGAATGGCGCCTAAAAGAACCCAAGGAAGGAAAAGTTCGAGCGGAGGTGGTGGAGGACTACCTCACCACGCTCGAATATCTCAGGGCGAAAGGGTTTGCCGACGACAGACCTAAAGACAAGAACAGGCGCGGTCTTGAGTCCCCTACCCTCAAAATTTCTCTCCAGACGGAGAACGGCGAGGACCTGGGGACGCTTCTCTCGGCACGCACGGCCGCGGGAGACTATTATGCGAAACGGGAAGACAGCCCGACCGTCTATAGGATCGAAGAAGTCTCCTATAATCAGCTCAACAAACAGCTCAGCCATTTCCTAGAAGAAGAAAGTGAAGCGAACCAGCCGGCGAGCCCGACGGCGGGCAAATGAACTTAACCCTCAAGGAGGTGCCCTATGAAACGTTGGATTTTAATCGGCGGCGGTCTTGTCATCCTGATCATCATCGTCGTTTTCTACTTCGTGCTCTCCTCTCTCGATTCACTGATCATAGCAGCAGTGGAAAAGTATGGATCGGAGATCACGCAAACCGAGGTGCGTCTCAAAGAGGCCAAGGTCTCGGTGACGTCCGGCGAAGGAGCTCTGCGCGGGCTCAGCATGGGCAACCCGGAAGGGTTCAAGACTGAGAGCGCCTTCCGTCTCGGAGAAATCAGTCTTAAACTCGATGTGGGCACGATTACCGCAGATCCCATCGTGATCAAAGAGATTGTCATTTCCGCGCCGGAGGTCACGTATGAAATCGGTCCCGGAGGAAGCAACATTGATGCGATCAAGCGCAACATCAACAGCTACATGGGAAAAGGAAAGGACAAGCCGAGCGAAAAGAACGCGCCGGAGAGCAGCGAAAAGAAAGCGGGTCGGAAACTCGTCATTGAGCATCTTTATGTCAGGAACGGCAAAGTCGATATCGGCTCGACTCTTATGGAGGGACAGACACTGAGCGCGTCGCTCCCTGACATCCACCTCACGAACATCGGCAAAAAGAAAGGCGGCGCTACCGCCGGCGAGGTGGCCGAGCAAATATTTGCCGCCATCAGTCAAGGTGTAGGAAGCGCAGTGGCAAAAGTCGATCCCACTAAGATACTTGGCGCAGCCAAGGAGCAAGCAGCCGGCGCCCAGGGCACGATCGAAGAGGGGGCAAAGGGAGCTGTCGACGCCGTTAAAGGCCTTTTCGGCAACTAGCGCGGTTCACTTACTCACACTCCTACGCCCTCAAGCGCGAGCCGCTCCGGACGAGGTCAATAAGCCTTTACCTTGAGGGCCGCCCACACCAACCCCTATGGCTGCTTACTCCATCGGTCAGGGCCTGTGGTTCGACTTGGCTCAGAGTTCGACTGAGGCTCACTCGAAGTCCCACCCTGAGCGGGTCGAAGGGCCGTGTGGCTGCACGTCCCTGTGACCTCGCCCTCGGGCTCGCACTCTCGGGCTTACGCTACACGTGCAAGCTTCCGAGGGGGCGAGGATGAAAGCAGCAGGCACAGGAGCGTAGAGGCACAATGATTTCTATGGTCTTGGCAATCATGCGCGTAGATATCTCCGCTTTTCAAGGCAGGGTAAAAGCTTCGACGACCTCCTCAAGGCACCGGCCTATTGCCTGCTGCTGGAAGCCTCGTCCCTGAGGAAGCGGTAAAACGCACTTTGTCATTTACGTTTTTTGAGGGTCACATACTTCAGGCTCGAAGCATCACATGCTAACACCATCCTTGAGAATGAGCACGCTTTCTGTTAACCATTTTGATTAGTGGCTCTGTTCATGAAGCATCCTCTCCGCCTGCAAAACAAATGGGGCGGCAAGCGCTACAACTCATTCAACCGCGTCTTGCGGGAAACCTTCCACGCCCGGGTTTACAAAATAGGCCTCAGAATGGATTTCACCTGTCCGAACCGAGACGGCAAGGTCGCCGTAGGGGGCTGCACCTATTGCAACAATGCGAGTCATACGCCTCCCGGATTTCATCCAGGGATGTCGGTCACCGAACAGATGGAACAGGGAGCCATCGCGCTACTCGCCGACTTTCTCGAGCTCTTCGCGCCGGAGATGGTGATACACCGTCTGACCGGAGAGACCTACCGCCAAATCACCGTGGCGCCGGATTGGTCTGTAAATAAGATCGGCTTGGCAAACGCCATCAACGACTACCTCGAATATAGAGACTCCTGGCAGGGAAAGAAGTACGTCGAGGGGGCCGTATCCAGGACACAACCGGCCAACGAATACCAAAGGGAGGGTATAGGACTTTGAACGGCCAACTCACCTTGATTCACGCCGTCTTGCCGACTATCGTGGAGCTCCGGGTCACCATCCCGGAAGACCATCCCTCGACGCGAAACTTGGGAACGGAAAGGATGGGCTCGGGAACGATTGTCGATCCCGAGGGATACATTCTAACCGCCCATTACGTTGTCTCAGGCTGCAGTTCGATCACCGTCACGTTTACGGACGGCGAACAGATTCCCGGGAAGCTGGTCGCTCAGGACTTCGACACAGGCTTGGGTCTCGTCAAGATCCCCCTTCAAGATCTCCCTTTCCTGCAGCCCGCTCCTCCGGAAACGCCAGCGTTAGGCATGCCCGCCTTCATCGTCGCCAGCAGCGGAGAGATGGAGAGGAGGATCAACGGCGGCTACATTACCTCGTTGGGAAGCTACGATGGACACTGGGAATATATGCTGGAAAAGACGATCCGCCTCACCGCTTTCAATCCCGGCTTTGGCGGCGGCGCGCTGGTGGATTTTAAAGGAAGAATGATGGGGGTGGTCTCCCTCAACTTAAACGATATCGGGAAGTTTTCCCTGGCCATTCCGATCGAGTACTATTTGCAGAATGAGCAAGAGCTGAAACAGCACGGACACGTGCGGAGCCGTCCCCAACGACCCTGGTTGGGATTTTATCCGCAGCCCCTCGCAGGCCACATCGTCATAGCCGGCGTCGTCCCTGGAGGACCTGCCGAGCAATGCGGCCTGCGCGAAGGAGACATCATCGTAGGGATAGAAAAAAAGGATATTCGTTCTCGTCCCGATCTCTACCGGGAAATTTGGAAGAAGAGACCGGGAGAGCGGATTTCTTTTCGGGTGCTGAGAGAAGAAGAAGCTCTCAACTTAGAGGTAGTCAGCGGAAACCGGTGGGACTTTTACCGCTCTTAACCCCGATCCGACAAAAATCACGTGCTCATATACGATCGCGCACTGCCTGCAGTAGCGGTAGCCCACCCATCGGTCGTACCGCGGTAACCACACTGGAGGTGAGCTTCTGATTCCTAGCCAAAGCATCTCTTCGCCGCGACCTGATGCTCGTCAGAGACTATTTCTTGGGTCGATTAATGTCGGATCGGGGTTAAAGGCCCCCACCCCATTTTTCTTTTCTTTTACCAACCCCTTTTAGAAAACGGACATGGCTAAAAATATTACCGTCTATCGGACCATTTACGGAGATACGGACCAAATGGGTGTAGTCTACTACGCAAACTATCTACGGTGGTTTGAAAAAGGAAGGTCGGAATTCTTACGTCAAATAGGCGTCCCCTACTCTTCCGTAGAAGAAAAAGGACTGCACTTTCCCGTAATCGAGGTCTCCTGCCGTTATCATAGTCCCTCACGCTACGACGACGAGATTACCATCGAGACCACCCTAGTCTCTCTGGGCCGAGCCACTCTGAATTTCAACTACAGGCTCTACCGAAAAGAAGACGAGCTTATTGTCGCTACGGGATGGACCAAGCATGCCTGCGTGGATGCAGAAGGACAGGTAACGAAGATACCGAGCGATCTGGAAAGCGTCATGAAAGCGGCTCTCGACCCTCCCACCTAACTGCACTCTAACGCCCTTTCGATCTCTTCCGTCACCTCGTCATCCGACTCGATTTCTAGACGCCTTTGCAGGGTGTCCAACGCCTCTCTTGTTTTGATCTGCCCCAACGCCCAAGCCACATGCCGGCGCACCAGGGGCTCTTGATCTTCGAGCGCTTGGATCAAAGCAGGCACGGCCTCAGGACTTTTGAGATTGCCCAAGGCGACTGCCACATTGCGCAGAAAGCCGCGCCGCTTGGCCCGGAGAATCGGACTGCCGCGAAAGCGCCTCCGAAACTCCTCCTCGCTGAGAGAAAGTAGAGGTATCAGCTCCGGGGCGTGGAGACCCTCTCTGGGGAAAAAGGCCTTTTCATCCGTAGGAATCGCTTTGACATTATAAGGACAAACTTCCTGGCAGATATCGCAGCCGAAAATGTGATTGCCCATGAGAGATCGAAGATGGAGCGGAATGGCCCCTTTAAGTTCGATGGTAAGGTAAGAAATGCACCGGCGGGCGTCCAGCACATAGGGACCGACAAAAGCCCCGGTCGGACACGCCTTCAGACAAAGGTCGCACTGACCGCAGCGATCTCTGATCGGGCGATCGTAATCAAGCTCGATATTTAGGAATAGCTCGCCGAGAAAAAACCATGAACCGCGCTGGGGAGAGATGAGATGGGTGTTTTTACCGATCCAGCCGATGCCGCTGACTCCGGCGAACTCCCTTTCTAAAACCGGTCCGGAATCGACAAAGGCCTTTCCCTCGACGGGATGAGGATAGAGTCCTCTGACGTCATTCAAAAGTGTTTCGAGTCTTTCCTTGATCACACCATGATAATCATCTCCCCAGGCATAGCGTGAGATCCAGCCTGTCAGGCCGTTCTGCGCCGATGGTCTGGGCGAAGGGGTATGGTAGTTCATCCCGACTGAGATTACTGACACGGCCCAGGGAACCAACTTGGCAGGATCCCGGCGTAATGCTTCGGTCCGTTCCATGTAGCCCAACTCTCCTCCCAATCCGTTTCTTAGCCATTGGGCGAACGACTCCTCATGAGGGGGAACTTTCACCGGCGAGATCCCGACCAATACGAATCCGAGCCGCTGGGCCTTCTCTTTAACCCGCAATGACAAAGAGCCTGGTTCTAGGGGATTTATGGCCTTCATGGTCTCAACAACTCCTCCACCGCTTGAAATCAACCTTAGATCCGATAAAAATTGAACGACACATGGCCACCAGCGAGAGCGGCAAGACCGAAGGCCGCGGGCACAGGGACGTTAAGGCTTCGGTAGGCCCCGTGGAAGGTTAGTGAAAAGAAATATTCCCGCTTCCGTGATTTTCATCCGGGTCGAGTAATGGTTTGCGTCCGGCAAAGCCGTCTTCAATGCGATGCCAGTGGGCGACGCTCTCCTCTTCGTAGCACCAACAGAGAAATACAATCTCTTCTCCGAAATGACAGGGGAAATCCACCAGCCCTTGCTCGACGCCCTTGCAGACGCAGCCGTAACTGTTGATTTCTTCCATCAAACCCTTGATCTCATGAATCAAGCGGACAATCGCGTCTTTCTTTTGCAGTTGCTGCATCAGTTCCGGGCTGTCAGGAGAGAGCCTGTCTTGCTGGACTACCGTCTCGCTCTCGCTCTTCAAAAAATCGAGATTCTGGACAATCCGCTCTATCAGCGGACGTAAAGTCGGAAGGAGATCATTCGCCTCCTGTACAGTAAAGAGATGAGGGAACGACTGTGAAGAAGCCATCGGCGGTCCACCTTTGAGCCTGAAGGAAGGCTACAAGGCCATACCCTTTCTCATTTCCCTGAGCAAGGCAATGTTGTCGGAGTGGCCTGTCATACGGGCTGTAATCATGCCGCGGATGGGACGTCCCAGCAGATAGAAGTCGCCCACGATATCGAGAATCTTATGGCGCGCAAACTCGTCGGAGAATCGAAGCTCGGTATTGATGATCTTCCCGTGGTCGAGGAGGATGAAATTGCTGAGCTTGCCGCCGTTCACCAGACCCAGCTTTTCCAGCTTCTCGATATCCTTGAGGAAACCGAAAGTCCGCGCCGGCGCGATCTCTCGCTTGAAACGCTGCGGGCCCTTAAAAATATAGGTATATTCCTGCTTCCCCACCGGCTCGGGGTAATTGAGGATGTACCGAACTCCAAAAGAGTCCGCCGGCTCTATAGTGATGCTCTCCCCGCCCTCTTGCTCGACTCGATAGGGTTGGTTAACGACAATCTCAGACCATTCTTCGCCCTGCTTTTGGATTCCCGCTTCTTCGATCAAACGACAGAACTCCAGCGCAGAGCCGTCCATAATAGGAATCTCGCCTTGCATCTTCACCAGCAGGTTGCTGATGCCGTAACTGTGGAGCACGGCCAGAAAATGTTCCACGGTCCCGGCCACCATCCCTTTGCTCCGAAGCGAAGTTGCATAACCCGTGGATCCCACGTAATCCAGATGGGCCGGGACGGTTGCGTCCGCCGAGATCCCGCTAAATAGAATACCGCTATTGGGAGGAAGCGGATGGAGAATCACGCCGGTTTTTATGCCCGAGTGAAGACCTTGACCGGAAAGGACCACGCTCCTTTTCAAGGTTTTCTGTTTCAGGGGTCTCGACCCATTCCCATTGGACACTACGACACGAGAGCGCCGCCTACTCTTCTCTCCTGGTGTTTCCCTGCCTTGTGCCTTTTTTTTCTTTACGGAGGGAGTCCGAGTCCCTCCAAGGGCGCGACGAACCGTCAGCAATAAGCCGTCTAGGGAGAGGGGTTTCTCGAGAAAGTCAAAGGCCCCGAATTTAGTGGCCGTGACCGCCGTATGGATGTTGCCGTGGCCAGAGATCATCACCACGTGGATGTCGGGCTCTTGTTTTTTTATCTCTTTGAGGAGACCGATGCCATCCACCCGCGGCATCCAGATATCCAAGAGAACGAGATCGGGACGCTCCTTACGGATCGCATCCGAGACCTGGGTTCCATCCGGCATCTCGACGACCCGGTACCCCTCATCGCTCAGAATCTCGCGGACCGACTCACGGACACTATCTTCATCGTCCACGATAAGGATGGTCTTTGCCGTCTTTTTTTCTCTCACTGCTCCTCCAAGAATACTCTGCTAGGAATAGGCTGCCTTTTTCTTGCCTTTGACCTCTTCAAGACCCATCTGAGACCGCACCGGCAGCTCAATAACGAACCGGGTGCCTTTGGGCTCATTGGGACGCACCCGGACGTAGCCCCGGTGATCCGCTACAATGGTGTTGACAATGGCCAACCCAAGCCCAGTTCCGCCCTTTTTCGTGGAGAAATAAGGCTCCAAAATCCTGGCCCCTACTTCCGGGTCCAGACCGTAACCGTCATCCGCCACCTCCAATTGCACGATCTCCAAGGAAGCATCGTAGATCGTGGAAATCGTGACTTTCCCTTTACCTTCTACGGCCGCGACTGCATTATCCAAAAGATTAAGCAGAGCCCGCTTGATTTGGTCCCGATCCAATTCAAGGAGGGGAAGTTCCCCTCTCTGAAATTTAAAATCAATTTCTTTGTGCCCCTCCTTAAAAAGAAAAAGGGCCTCGCTAATAATCTCGTTGAGGTCGTCCGGGGCCGGTTGGGCGGCAGGGAGCCGAGCAAATTGCGAGAATTCATTCACCAGATTTTTCAACTCCTCCACCTGTTTGATGATCGTCGAGGTGCACTTGTCCAAAATGGCCCC
>JAUXIP010000064.1 GCA_030620935.1 Deltaproteobacteria bacterium
CTGTTTGCGATCCCCATGATCTCCGCCACGACGGAGCGAATCTCCTCGCATTTCTTTAGAAGCTTGCCGTTCTCCGCAATCTCTTCCATGCCTTCGTCACCCTTGATTCCTAAATCGGACGCATTCACGAAGACGAAAGGGTTTGCCGCGTCCACCATCGAGACGGTTAATGTGCCAAGGGTGGGAAATTTTATTTCTTCTTTGACCTTCCCAGTGGGCAAAAGCTTTCCGGTTACGGATCCGCCGGGATTGATGAAGTCGAGGAGGATTTTAGAGCCGGTTCCCGGAACGCCGTCTATACGGAAGTCGCCTTCGCTGAAGAATTCCCCGTCGCGCACCTCAAACTCCGACACGATCACCTTTTTGGTATTTGTGTTGTAGATGCGTACTTTGATTTTAGGTTCTTTCGGTTCAATCAAGCGACGGAGCAGGGCAAAAGGACCGACGGCGGCAGAGGTGTTGCCGCAATTCCCGGTATAATCGATCACGGAGTTGGAAACCCCGACATACCCGAAAGTATAGTTGACGTCGGTGCCGGGAATCGTGGGCGGGCCGATGTAGGCGACTTTGCTGGTCAGGGGGTCGGCTCCACCCAATCCGTCGATCTGACGCAGATCCGGACTTCCGAAGGCGGCCAGGATAATTTTATCTCTCTCTTGGGGATCCTGGGGCAAGTCCTTCTCCAGGAAAAAAATCGGCTTGCTCGTCCCACCCCGGTATATTGTGCATGGGATCTTCATGAGAGGGGTGTAACTTCAGATAGTTTTCGTAAACAACTTCTTCTCAGGCCTAATGGACCTCACAGGCCTCGACTTCCTGGGATTGTAATCTTTTCTCCTTTTTTGCACAAAGGGCAATTCTCGGGAGCGTACGTAGGCGCCTCTATAACCAGAAGGGGATGATAGGGCACATCAAAGCGGATCTTTCCTGCGCTCCTCTCAACTATGGAACCAATACCTACGACATTCCCTCCACATCTCTCCACGACCTCCATCGTCTCCCGGACCGAGCCGCCGGTGGTGACCACGTCCTCGACGACCAAGGCTTTTTCCTTCGGCTTGATTTCAAAGTCGCGATAAAAGACGAGCTTTCCCTCTTTTCTCTCGGTAAAGATGGAGCGGGTGCCGAGAGCTTTTCCTACTACGTGAGAGATAATTATGCCGCCCACCGCGGGCCCGACGACGACGTCCACTTTGGCGTTCTGGAAATGTTCCGCGATCTCGGCGCCGATCCGGCCTGCATGCTCCGGGTATTGGAGGACCAAGGCGGATTGAAGGTAGCTGTCCGTGTGCAGCCCGGAAGTAAGCTGAAAGTGGCCGGTCTTGAGCCCGCCGGTTTCCTTGTAGATCTTGAGAATATCCACGTGCATCCGATTTTACATTCTTTCCCTTCCGGCTAGGGAGTGGGTCTTACCATGCGCCCGATCGGTTTCCCGACGGGCTCGCCGTCGCGCATCTGGACATGGCCGCGCACGACCGTGCAGACTGGCATTCCCTTGACCTTCCAACCATGCCACGGCGAAGGCTTGTTCTTGCTGTGTAGCTTCGTGATATCGATCGTGCTTTCTTTGTCCATATCGACGACAGTGATGTCGCCGTCGGATCCTAAACGGATTGCCCCCTTTTTTGGGTAAACCTGCCAAACTTTGGCGGGATTTTCCGAGGTCAGTTTCACATACTGATTGAGTGTTAACCGGCCTTTATTGACCTCGGTGAGAATCAGCGGAACGCCTGTTTCCACTCCGCAAAAGCCGGAAATGCATTCCCAAATCGCGGGCTTGAGCATCTTACCCATCGGGTCGGAGCCTTTTTCTTCGAGCGTGTGCGGCGAGTGATCGGTCGCGATCATATCAACAAAGCCGTTACGCATCCCTTCCCAGAGGACCTTGCCGTGGTCACGGGTGCGCACCGGAGGGTTCATTTTCAAAAATGCGCCGACCTTGGACATATCATTGGGTTCGCGGAGGAGATAGTGGGGTCCGGTCTCAGCGGTGACCCTCATCCCTCGCGCCTTGGCGTCGCGGACCATATAGGCCGCCTGTTTCGAGCTCATGTGGAAGACGTGAAGCTTGGTGCCGAAGGTCTCGGCGAAAAAGATGGCGTGGGCCACCGATTCCGCCTCGCAGATATCCGGGCGAGACGCTTCCCAGTAGACCGGTTCGTTTTTGCCTTCGGCTTTCAGTTTGCTAGTGCAATAGGCCATGATCTGGCGGTTTTCCGCGTGAATGCCTAGAGGCAGCTTGGATTGGGCGATATAGCTGAAGGCCTCCATACACATGCCGTCGTCCGGAAACGGCAGATTGCCGATCGTTTCGCCGAAGAAAATCTTGTAGCCGACGACCCCTGCCTCGGCCATCGGTAGAATGTCCTTTGTGTTGGTCTGGACGACAACGCCGGTAATACCGAAGTCGACCAAAGACTTTTCTTCCCCCAGTTTCTGCTTTATGCGTACTTGCTCCGCGTCGGCCGTTGGCGGAACAGTGTTCGGCATATCGACAACCATGGTCACGCCGCCGCAGACGGCTGCCGTCGAGCCGGTGGCAAAGTCCTCTTTATGGGTTATGCCGGGTTCCCTGAAGTGAACATGGCCGTCGATAACTCCGGGGAGAATGTGTTTCCCCTTCGCGTCGATCTCTTCCTGGCCCTTCGGCAATACGTCGTCGGTGCCGATGCCGACGAATTTTTCGCCCTTGATGGCGACCCCGCCTTTAAAAATTTCTTCGGGGGTGACCACCCAGCCGTTCTTAATGACTAAATCCGCACTCATTTCTTCTCCTTTCTTGTCGGTGGATTCCTAAGGATTATTCGCTTACACGGAAATCGCGGATCGCTTTTCTTCGTTTTAAGTCCGATAGCACATTTTTCTTTCCCTCTCGGATGTGGCCGCGGATGACCTTAACTGCTTCAGTAGCGTCTCGTTTGCGCATAGCCTCCAGGAGCTTTAGGTGTTCCTGGTGAGCGCTGACTCCCCGGACCATGTCATAGAGACCATCGGTTTTACGCTTGAGGATAATCCTCTCGAAAACCTGCTTTAGAGACGTTTTCAGGGTTTCATTGCCCGCTATTTCGGCAATCTCCACGTGTATGTCTTGATCATAGATCAGCCGTTCCCGAGTAAACGGCTGGTGGGTGTCCTGACCGTAGATTTCAATCTTCCGGCGGAGTCTTCCTAGGGTTTCAGCAGTGAGCCTTTCGATGGCTCTTTCGACGGTGAAGGCTTCCAAAGCTTCCCTCAAGTCATAGAACTCCTCCGCCTCTTGCATTCTGATCTCTTTACAGATAAAACCCCGATTCGGAAGGAGATTCACATATCCTTCCTGGACGAGGCGGGTCAGGGCTTCTCGCACTGGGGTTCTGCTGACGCCGAGACGATCACTAAGTTGTTGGTGATGAAGTTTTTGACCTGGCATGATCTCATTGCGTAGGATAAGGTCTTTGATCTCGTGATAGATCCGGGCAGAGAGATTCTCACTCCTTTTTACTCGAGTTTTTTGTTTTTTTAACGGGATGCCCATGAAGGCGTGATTTTGTATGAAAAATTTTATACAATATAATTTTCACGCAACCTACTCGATCCTCACTAACTTGTCAACCAACGAAAAGACCTTGAAAAACCAACAGGTTTTGTGAAAGAATGGCCCTCTGAGAGAGAATTCATGATCAACCCTCTTCAGAGAGGAGAAGACGATGCCAAAGCGGTGGTTTAGCTCGCAAGTCCTGATTCTTGGCGGTTGCTCCCTTATCGTATTTTATCTGGCCGGCGTTCCCTTAGTGATGCTGCTATTCGGCAGTCTTCGTAGTGCTCCCATTGGAGAGCCCGGTGCGGTTTTTACTATCCAGAATTACGTCAAAGCGTACAGCGAAAAAGAGTTTTACTTCCTCTTCTGGAACTCCTTCAGGTATGCCATAGGGACTTCCCTCCTCACTTTTGCTATTGGAACCTATCTGGCGTGGCTAAGTGAGCGGACCAATACGCCCTTGAAAAAGCTTTTTATCGTGATGGCTTTGATTCCTTATATCATCCCGGGGATCTTGGACACGATTGCCTGGATACTTCTGCTTAGCCCCAAGATTGGTTTGGTTAACCTGACTTTTATGAAGCTTTTTGGGCTGTCGTCCGCGCCTTTTAATGTGTATAGCATGGGCGGGATGATCTGGGTGGAATCGATCCATGATTATCCCATCGTCTTCCTACTGATGTCTGCGGCATTTCGCTCCATGGATCCTTCTTTGGAAGAGGCTTCTATGGCGGCAGGATCCAGCACCTGGAGCACCTTTCGTCGTATCACCCTTCCCGTCATGCGGCCGGCAATGTTCAGCGTGCTATTGATCATGTTTATTCGTGGAATCGAGGCGTTCGAAGTGCCTGCCCTAGTGGGCGTCCCGGCAAAGATCTCTGTATTTACGACCAAGATATTCCTGGCCATTCACCAGTTCCCATCGGATTTTGGTCTGGCAGGGACTTATGCGGTAAGCGTGATGACTCTTAGCATTGCCGGGGTCTTACTTTACCAAAGAGCCACGAAGAGCGGGGAACGTTATGCAACCATCACCGGGAAAGGTTACCGTCCGCGTGTCATTGATCTCGGTCCGTGGCGCTATGTCACGCTCGCCAGCGCTTGTGTGATTTTCTTTACCGCCTTGGCTTTACCCCTCATCGTTCTGCTCTGGTCGTCGTTCATCCCTTATTATGGGATTCCTTCGCGTGAGCTCCTGGAGAAATTCACCTGGGATAATTACAAGTATATCCTGAACTACCCTCTGGCCAAGGTCGCCTTCAAAAACAGCTTCTATCTTTCCATAGGTTCTGCCACGCTGACGATGCTTCTCACGTCCGTTATCTCCTGGATTACGGTGAGAACGAGGATTCGAGGCAGGGTACTCCTAGAGAGTGTTGCCTTTCTTCCCATCACCATTCCAGGCATCGTTTTAGGAGTCAGCCTGATCTGGGTTTATCTAACGCTTCCTATCCCCATCTACGGCACGATTTGGGTACTTCTCCTGGCCTATATAACCCGTTATATGCCTTACGGCATCAGAGCGGCCTCGGCGACTATGATCCAGATCAATAAAGAACTTGAGGAGGCCTCCATGACAAGTGGCGGCTCGTGGGGGCAGACTTTCTGGCGCATCATTATACCCTTGCTGATGCCGGGCTTTATGGCCGGCTGGATCTATATCAGCATTGTTTCCCTGCGGGAGCTTTCCACCTCGATCCTTCTCTATTCCTACAACAGCACGGTCCTCTCCATCATGGCCTTTGACCTTTGGGAAGGGGGACAATACACTTATGTCTGTGCGCTAGGGATTCTGATGGTCAGTCTTATGATCGTCATGGTTACAGTGGCGAGACTATTAGGGGCCAAGATCGGAGTGGTGGAACGTTAGATCTTGCTTGAGAGTTGTAAGGATTGCTTGGCTCGAATAGGTATCGAAAGTTGACGCATAAGCCCTAGGATTAAGGGAAGCGTCCGAGCAAACCCCGTCGGACTTACGTCCGTGGCTTTAGGGCACTGCCCTTGGCGGGATTTCAGAACATTCATCCCCGCACTGACGTACGGGGCGTTCTGTGGTACGGGGTAAACATGAAATATTTTAGGGAGGCATAATGGCAGAGACAAGGCAGATGGTTCAGATTGAGTCCCTTGAGAAGTTCTTTGGAGAAGACAAGGAGAGGGTTCATGTCCTGAAGGGTATCTCGCTCGAGGTCCCAGAGGGATCTCTCTATACATTTCTAGGACCTAGCGGGTGTGGAAAGACTACGACCCTCCGGTGCGTGGCGGGACTCGAAAGGCCTGAGTCAGGAAAGATCTCTATTGGTGGTCAGACCGTCTTTGGATCTGATGATGGAGTCTATGTGCCGACGAATCGTCGCCCTATTGGAATGGTCTTTCAGTCCTACGCGATCTGGCCTCACATGACTGTCTTCGAAAACGTAGCCTATCCCCTCACCATTCATCACCGCTCTAAGGTGGAGATTAAGCAAAAAGTTGGGGAGGTCTTGAAAATTGTCGGTCTGGACGGCTTGGAGGATCGGCCTGCGCCGAAACTTTCCGGCGGACAGCAGCAGCGGGTCGCTTTTGCCCGAGCCCTGGTCAATGAACCCCAGGTTATGCTCCTCGACGAGCCTTTGAGTAACCTGGATGCCAAGCTCAGAGAGCAGATGCGTTTTGAGCTTAAGGCACTCCAGAGAAGAATCAACATAACGACGATCTACGTTACCCACGATCAAAGTGAGGCGCTTGCTATTTCCGATCGTATCGCCGTTATGCATGCGGGAAAATTAATCGAAGTAGGAACGCCCCATGAGCTTTATTCCCGCCCCAAGAGAAAGTTTACGGCGACCTTCCTGGGTCTCACCAATCTCATTGAGGGCCGGGTGGTTGAGTTGGGCAGCAATTCCAACGCAGGAAGGATCGAGACTAAAAAGGGCGTTTTGTCTTTCATGCCCGCCAGCGGCCTTGCGAAAAACCAAGCGGCGGTGATTTCGATTCGGCCGGAGCATATTCGAGTTCATAAGGAAAAACCCCAGGGACTTGATAATTTGGTGGAGGGAACAGTTAAAGAGGCGGTCTTTATGGGCGACGCCTATCACTGTCAGGTTACCGTGGGAGACGATCTAATGCGTGTTCACACCCACCCTTTCCTCGCTATGAGTCCCGGAGAAAAGGTCTATCTCCATTTAGACCCCAGCAGTTGCAACGGCCTTCCCGCGGAAGATACCGAGGGTATGGACGACACCATGTTGGGAGACTAAAATACAGGCATCGAGTAAGAAAGGAGTCTTGGTTCATGAGCGCTCTGGAAGCAAGAAAGTTGGCCGAGAAGGAAATTAAAGCAGGAAAAACACCGAGTTACAAAGATCTGCGTGATTGGCTGGAGATCGTTGAGAGCTTTGGACAGCTGAAAAAGATCGATAATGCCGATTGGAACTTGGAGATGGGAACCCTCGCAGAGCTGGTGGCTCAAGAGAGTAAGGGTCCTGTGCCGGCCGTCCTCTTCGATAATATCAAAGGCTATCCCAAGGGTTACCGTGTTCTCTTCGCCCAAAACGCCGCTTTTAAGAGGATGGCGCTAAACCTAGGGTTACCCCTAGATCTATCGGATCTGGACTTGGTTCGCGCCTTGCGGGAGAAACTTGCAGTCCATAAGCCTATCCCCCACAAGGTAGTCCAAAAGGGCCCCATTTTAGAGAATGTTCTTTCCGGAAAGGATATTAATCTCCTAAAATTCCCGGTCCCCTTTATGCACGAGCTTGACGGAGGACGCTATATCGGTACGGGCTGTCTGGTCATTACCCGAGATCCCGACGAGGGGTGGGTCAATTGCGGCACTTACAGAGGCATGGTCCACGACGAGAACAGTATGGCGCTTTATATCTCTCCGGGAAAGCATGGCGCCATCCAGCGGAAAAAGTATTTCGACCAGGGAAAACCCTGCCCTGTTGTCATCAGCGTGGGACAGGACCCTGTCCTGTTTATGGCCTCCGGAAACGAGGTGGACTACGGTGTTTCCGAGTTTGATTATGCCGGAGGACTCAAAGGAGAACCGATTGAGGTGATCGAGGGTAAGGCAACGGGACTCCCGTTTCCCGCTCAGGCTGAGATCGTTATTGAAGGCTTCATGGAACCCGGAGATGTCAAAAAAGAAGGGCCCTTCGGCGAGTGGACGGGTTACTACGCGAGTTCAACTCGACCCGAACCGGTAGTCCGGGTAAAAAATATCTATCACAGAAACAATCCGATCCTCTGTTGCGCCAGACCCGGAAGGCCGCCATCGGACTATTCCTTGGCAAAATGCCTGGTAAAATCGGGCCTGAGCTGGGATCAGGTCGAGAAGGCCGGGGTGCCGGACGTCAAAGGGGTCTGGTGTCATGAGGCTGGGGGAGGCAGATTGCTGAATATCATCTCCATCAAGCAGCGCTATCCCGGTCACGCCCGCCAAGCCATGTTGGTTGCTTCCCAGGTCCATGCCGGCGCCTATCTTGGACGCTACGTGATCGTAGTGGATGAGGATATCGATCCGACCAACACCTTCGATGTCCTGTGGGCCTTGGCCACCCGCTCCGATCCGGTCGAATCGATCGAAATCCTACGGCGTTGCTGGAGCGGACCTCTTGATCCGAGAATTCAGCCGGGTAAGAAGGGCTTTAACTCTCGCGCCGTCATCGATGCGTGCCGGCCCTTTGAATGGATGAAAGATTTCCCGCCTGTGGCCGAGTCCAGCCCCGAGCTTAAGGACAAAGTTCGGGCTAAGTGGAAAAAGGTGATCGAAGGGTAACAATGCCCAGGCGAAAGCCTAGGTATGTCGGACAGAATGTTCCGAGGATCGACGGGGTCGAGAAAGTTACCGGTAATGCCAAGTTCAGCGGCGACCTCGTCATCCCCGGGATGCTCCACGGCAAAATCCTCCGAAGCATCTATCCTCACGCGCGCATCCTTTCCAGAGACTCCTCGAAAGCCGAAGCCCTCCCTGGTGTCGCTGCGGTGCTCACCGCTGCCGATATTTCCGATCTAGATCCTTATTACAATGGTCGTCCGGTCATCGCA
>JAUXIP010000360.1 GCA_030620935.1 Deltaproteobacteria bacterium
CCGAATTTCTTTGAGCCTGTTCTCTACTTGGTCTCCATCGGCATCGGCTTGGGCGCCTACATCACGGAGATGGGTGGCACTTCTTACATCGCATTCATCGCCCCGGCCCTCGTATGCGTCGCGGCCATGAACGGCGCCAGCTTCGAGGTCACCTACAACATCTATGTGCGACTCACCTTTGAGAAGGCCTATGACGCGATGCTGACTACGCCGATCGAACCGGACGACATCTTAACCGGCGAGATATTATGGGCGATCACTCGCTCCAGCATTTACGGCGGTTGTTTTTTCATCACGCTCTTAGCATTCGGCCTTGCCCCTTTCCCCTCTTCTCTCTGGGTCCTGCCCCTTATCCCTCTGACCGGGCTGCTCTTCGCCACTATCGGGATCGTCTTCTCACTCAGGATCCCCAACATCGATCTTTTCAGTTTTTATTTTACGCTGTTTCTCACGCCGCTCTTTCTTTTTTCCGGCGTCTTCTTTCCACTGGAAGAGCGGTTGTCACAACCCTGGCTATGGGTGGCAGAGGTTCTGCCCCTGCTCCACCCGGTACGCCTGGCGCGAGCTGCCTTTCGGGGCGAAATTTCACTTGTAATCCTCTGGGATCTTGCCTACATACTAGGCATCTCGGCCCTACTGGTGGCCTGGGGTCGCCGCGAAGTACGCCGACGGCTAACGAATTAACCCTAAAGGATAGCTACCACAAAGGATAGCTACCACCTGATAATCCCCGGGCGAGGGCGACAAAACCGGAAGCCGTGGGCACAGAGACGTCGAAGTTTCGGCAGGCCCTGTAGATTGGATTACGCACGAAAAGGGGTTGGGGGGCGGCCCTCGAGGTAGTGGCCCATTGCCCACGGCTGGAGAGCTTGGCGCCCGAAGCCTGGCGCAATTAATTTCGGCGCAGGGTTAACGGGAGGGAGGAACGATCATGCACGTGATTCAATTACTCGGCACCGTCATGGGTCTTGCATTTGTAGCAGGGATCAATCTCTATGCCACGATCCTCTCCGTCGGACTCGGCCTTCGCTACGGCTTTATTGACCTTCCGCCGGACTTGGCAGCGCTCTCTATCTTGTCTCATCCCTACGTACTATGGGCAGCCGGCATCATGTACGCCGTCGAGTTCTTTGCCGACAAAGTCCCGTGGGTAGACACCCTCTGGGACTCCATCCACACTTTTATCCGGCCCTTTGGAGCCGCCATTCTGGGCGTGACTGCAATCGGAGAGGTAGACCCGGCGGTAGAAATTGCCGTTTTCCTTCTCTGCGGCGGAGTGGCTCTCTCAACTCATTTCACGAAGGCAGGCACGAGATTAGTCGTCAATCAAAGCCCGGAGCCCTTCAGCAACATTGCCCTAAGCATGGTCGAAGACTTCTTCGCGGTGGTCGGGAGTTTGCTCGCCGTAACTCACCCAACGCTCATGCTCGTCATCGTCCTGGCCTTTCTCGTATGCTTCGGCTGGTTAGCTCCCAGAATATTCCGTCTGGTGCGAGTTGAAGCCTTTGGCGTGGTAGCGCTCTTCCGCGCGCGCTTCGGGTCAACAGACACCCCCGACAAACCGACTCTGCATGACAGACCCCCCGATGGGTACGTCGGACACCTTCCCGAAGGCTTCTTTTCAAAACGAGAAGGTGGGTTCTGCGTCCGCTGTGCCTCTGGAAAGGGTATCGATCCCGGGCGTAATTACGCTGGATACCTTTGCTTGGTAGACGATCTACTCTTTTTCATGACGCGGAAATTCTTCCGCACCCAGAAGTACGATATCAACATGGCCGAAGTTAAAGACCTGGTATTCGAACAAAAATTCCTATTCGATCGCCTGATATTCTATACCGGGAACAAAACACGATACCTCTATCTGTTTAAGGACAAGCACGATAGAGGACAAAAGATCTTGAAAGTGCTGGAGAGGCTTCGCAGCAAAAAGGCAAAGACGGCCGCTGCCAACACCAACCAGTCGCCTATGTTCTAATAAATCCATTCCGAACGGCTCGTAGAATGAAAACACTCGTATCTTGGGAACGGATAAGCGAGGCCGTTTCCTAGAAAGATGGTGACGTCCTGAGCAACGTTTCAGCAACAACAAGGAGATGAACGTGAACACTTTGATGATCGGTATTGGAGACTCATCCTTCCCCCAAAACTGACGGCTACGAACCTATTTCACAATCCGTGTGCAACCTTGCAACACCTTAAGAACCCTGGCCGTCAAGAAGGCGGCGAGTGCAAGGCGGAGCGAGGAATCGCACCGGAGCGTACACGAGCAGTACGTGAGGACGCGAATCCGAAGCGATAACGAAGCAGGTGCCCCTTATCGACGGCTAGGCTATTCATATCCGATGGCGGAAACGATTGGCGTTGAAGCCGCCTGTTTGGCCGGGAAATAACCTGCCAACAAGCAGAGTAATACTGACGCAAGTAGGGATACAAGAGCTACCCCGTAAGGATAATAGTATTGAAACGTCCAACCGGTAAGAACTTTCGTGTTGTAAACGACGTGGTGATACGACATGATCGTCCCGGCAAACAAACCCAAAATCCCTCCTAAAACCCCGATCCAGACCGCCTCGACCACCACCATCTTCCAGATTTGATTTCGCTTGGCACCGATCGCCCTGATCACTCCGATCTCCCGAGTCCGATCGAGAACAGAAGCCAGCAGGGTGTTGATCACACTAAAAATGGCCACGACCACGGCTACGATCTCCACCGCATAATTCACGATAAAAGATTGCTCCATGATATCCACCACCGTTTCTCTCAACTCCCTGTGGGTACTGATAAAAAGCTGATATTTTTCTCCGTAGTCTTCTTTTATTTTCTGGATCACCGCCTCTTCATCGGCATCCGGCCTCAACCACAAATCAAAGGCATCCACCAGCTCATCGCGCCAGACCTTTTTGTATAACGACCGATCAATAAGGATACTGCCGGAATCGGATGAATAATCTACGTACACGCCTAGAATTTTGAACGGCCTACGACCTGATGGCGTAGGAAGCTCTATTACGTCTCCCCTACCTTTACCGAATTTGCTTTGAAAGCTCTCACTCACAACCACCCCCTCGCCTGCCCCCATCCGTCTTAAAACCTCCTTAGCATTCCCCTCCACAACCGGCAATTTACGAACGCTTTCGGAAACCTGAGCTCCAATGGATTCCACAAGAATGGGTTTCCCTTTATAGGTCGAGCGGATCCGGCGATAGAGATCAACGACCTGAACGCCTGGGATTTCCTTGAAATTGGGTGAAAATTCTTCTCTAAGCGGAACGTTTAACGGACC
>JAUXIP010000274.1 GCA_030620935.1 Deltaproteobacteria bacterium
GGTGCCAGCTTTGTCCTTAAGCACGACAAGGATCCGAAGGGGCGGTTTAGTGTTCAGATAAAGACACCTGGTGCGCTCGGAATCGAGAGTCTCCTTAAAAATCTCGAAGTTGCCGAAGAGAGTCGTGTATATGCGGATCCAATTTAGTGAAGGATCAACTTGAGGAAGCAGGAGAAATGAAAGTTTTTTGCTCAATATCCGATTATGTCGATAGTGATTGTTAGCTTAGATGGGAGAAAATTTATTCTAGCGATAGGGGGAGAAAAGAATGTCAATTAGCGAAAGAGTTAATGGCGGTGAGGTCGAGAGTGGGGAACTGGAAAGTTTAAACACCGAAGAGCTGCTGAAATGGGCGTTTAAAAATATACATCCACGGTTGGCCCTGGCTTGCTCTTTTCAGGCAGAAGAATCCGTGCTGATCGATATAATGTACCGCCTTCAAGGAACCGACTTCCGTGTATTTGCCTTGGATACGGGACGGTTAAATCAGGAGACCTACGAATGTATGGATGCGATACGAGAGCGCTATGGCATTCAGGTCGAGGTGTTTTTCCCTGATGCCGCCCGAGTCGAAGGCATGGTTCGGAATCACGGTCTCAACCTCTTCTATCAATCGGTGGATTTCCGTAAGTTGTGCTGTGGTATCCGAAAAGTGGAGCCACTGAACCGGGCGCTGAAAGATCTGGACGGCTGGATGACCGGGCTGCGCCGGGAGCAATCCGTTACACGAACCGCTGTCCGGAAGGTTGAGATCGACAACGATCACAGAGGCATCTTTAAGCTCAACCCCTTGGTAGATTGGGATCATGAGCAGGTGTGGAACTACATCCGTGAAAATAACGTTCCCTATAACAAGCTCCACGACAGGGGATTTCCTAGTATTGGATGCGCTCCTTGCACCCGGGCCATCAAGCCAGGGGAAGACAGCCGGGCTGGAAGATGGTGGTGGGAAAATCCTGAGTCCAAAGAGTGCGGTCTCCACGTGAATTCTGCAGCTAAGGGTGAGGAAACGGTTGTAGAGAAAAACTTGACGGGCTTCATTAAGCCACATGGCAAGCAGTTGGTTGACAGAATTCTCGTGGGAGAAGAGGGTGAAGCGGTCAGGGATAGGGCCAAAGAACTTAAAAAGATCGCCTTAAATGCTCGAACTCTCTCGGATCTGGAGCTTTTAGCCGTTGGTGCCTTTAGCCCTCTGGAGGGTTTTATGGGCAAAGAAGATTACCAACGTGTCATTCACGAGATGCGCCTAGCATCCGGTCCCGTATGGACTCTCCCGATCACCTTAGCCGTCTCGGCCGATGAGGCTAAAGAACTCCGTGAAGGAGAAGATATAGCCCTTCTTGACTCCACGGGGGAGGTCGCGGGTCTTCTTTCGCTCGAAGAGAAATTCGACTACGACAAGAAAGAAGAGGCGTGGAACGTCTACAAGACCGATGAGGATAAACATCCGGGTGTTTGGTACATCTACAAACGGGGTGACGTTCTCCTGGGCGGGAAAGTGAGCCTCCTTAAAAGAGTGCCTCTTGCCTCAGGCTTTGATGCCTACAGACTTGATCCTGCTGAGACCAGAAAGGTGCTCAAGCAGCGGGGGTGGCGGACGGTGGTTGGGTTTCAGACAAGGAATCCTATTCACCGGTCTCACGAGTACATCCAAAAATGCGCCCTTGAGCTAATGGACGGTCTGTTGATTCATCCTCTGGTAGGAAAAACGAAGCTGGACGACATCCCATCTGAGGTCCGACTCCGCTGCTATGAGGTTCTAGTCGAGCACTATTTTCCCAAGGATCGGGCCCTTCTCGCTGTCTTTCCTGGGGCTATGCGCTATGCCGGGCCGAGGGAAGCAGTCTTTCATGCTCTCGTTCGTAAAAACTATGGCTGCACACATTTTATCGTAGGGCGTGATGCCGCTGGGGTCGGGGGATACTATGGTCCGTACGATGCCTGGGATCTTTTCGGTCAATTTAGGCGGGACGAGCTGGATATCACACCCCTCTTTTTCTCCGAGACCTTTTTCTGCCGACGTTGCGATGCCGTCGCTTCGACTAAAACCTGTCCTCACGATCGAGAGCATCGCGTAACGCTATCTGGAACGGGGGTTCGCGAGCTTCTGGGCCGTGGGGACCCGTTGCCGGCTGAGTTTACACGGCCCGAAGTGCACGCGGTCCTTGACGAGTGGTCGCGAAACAGTATTCCGCCATCTGGTGTCCAGGACTAGGATATAGAAGTAGGCTATCCCGTTTAGAGATGAGTCTATTCCTCTGTGGGAGATCGAAAGGCCGAAAGAACAGGGTAATGGGATACTATCCGATCTTTATCGACATGACGGCGCGACGCTGTGCCGTTGTCGGAGGAGGCGAGGTAGCAGAGCGGAAAATCGAAGCGCTAATCTCAGCCGGTGCAAGCGTAACGGTTATCAGCCCGAGCTTAACGAAGACCTTGACAAGCTGGGTAGCAGACGGAAAGATTGCTTGTGTGGCCCGAAAGTATCGTCCTGGGGATTTGAACGGCTTTGAAATAGCCCTTGTGGCCACTGATGATGCGGAAGTGACCTCGGTTGTTGCAAGAGAGGGCCGGGAGCGTCGCATCTGGGTCAATGCGGCGGATGATCCCGCTCACTGTGATTTTATTCTGCCTTCCGTTCTCCGCAGGGGAGATCTCTGTGTTGCGGTCGGGACCGGTGGCAACAGTCCAGCGATGTCAAAGGTCATAAGAGAAGAGCTCGAAGGATATTTTACTCCAGACTATGCCGATTTGACACAAGTAGCGGCCGAAGTGAGGCGGGACCTCAAGCAGGAGGGCTGGAACCCAAGTGCTGTGAATTGGCAGGAAGGTCTGGGCAATGACTTTCGCCGGCTCATAGCGGAAGGTAAAAGGGAAGAAGCCAAGGTGCATCTTATAAAGTGTCTCAGGAATGGGCATGGCCATCGGTAAGGTATACTTAGTAGGCGCCGGCCCCGGCGACCCGGGTCTGATGACGGTGCGGGGCTTAGAGTTGTTGCGGAAGTCGGAAGTGGTCATCTACGACCGTCTCGTAAACCCGACATTGTTGGAGGAGGCTCCGGTAGATGCCGTTCGAATCTTTGTAGGCAAGCATACCGGCTTTCACAGTCTTTCGCAGGAGGAGATAAACGAGCTCTTGATCCGGCATGCTCAATCCGGACAGCAAGTCATTCGGCTTAAGGGAGGCGATCCCTTTGTTTTCGGGAGGGGTGGTGAGGAAGCTCAGGCGCTGGCCCGAGCTGGAATAGAGTTTGAAGTGGTCCCCGGAGTCAGCTCGGCCGTTGCGGTCCCGGCTTATGCCGGCATACCTTTGACCGACCGTAGGTATTCATCCTCTTTTGCGGTCGTGACCGGTCATTCCTGTAAAGAAAAGTCTCCCGTTGATTGGAAGCACCTTGCCACTGCAGTAGATACCCTGGTTGTTTTAATGGGAGTGAAGAGTTTGCCGGAGATCGTGGACAGGCTCGTGGCCCACGGCCGCTCACCTGAGACCCCTGTAGCTCTCATTCGATGGGGAACAACCAATGATCAGGAGACGGTCGTGGGCACCCTCGCTGATATCAAGCAGAGAGCCTCTTTACTGAAACCGCCGGTGGTGATAGTCATTGGCGAAGTCGTCAGGCTCAGAGACCAACTCCGCTGGTTCGATGATCTTGCTGCTGCCGTAAAACCGGCCAATGTCCCCCGTGGAAGACAACCCCAAATCCAGCCTTAAGGGGCTTCGAATCGTTTCCTTTGAGAGCCGCCGCGCGACAGAGATGGCCGAGCTTATTCGGAACTACGGCGGCGAGCCTTTTGTTGCTCCCTCGATGCGTGAAATCCCTTTGAGTGAAAACAAAGCGGCATTAGATTTTATCAGTCGGCTCGAAACCGGTGGTTTCGACATTTTAATCTTGTTAACAGGAGTAGGGACTAGGACCCTGGTGGAGGCGGTTGCGGCCAAATACTCAAGAGAAAGAGTAGCAGCAGCATTGCAAAAAGTCATGCTGGTAGCCCGCGGTCCTAAACCTGTGGCTGCCTTGAAAGAATTAGGGTTGAAGCCCGATCTCACTGTCCCGGAGCCTAACACCTGGCGCGATATCTTGTCGGAGATTGACCAGAAGACAGAGATCAAAGGGCGGCGAGTCGCAGTCCAAGAGTACGGCATAACCAATCAGGAA
>JAUXIP010000214.1 GCA_030620935.1 Deltaproteobacteria bacterium
ACCTCAAGCGCGGCAAAGGTTTTGAGGTCCGCTTGGATTCCGGCTCCTGCGCCTGAGTCCGAACCAGCGATGGTAAGGGCCTTATAAACAGTCTTCATCGAAAAGGATTTCAGCCTGCATTCATGCGGCCGGGAACACTACCAACGACCTATTTCATTGCAAATTGAAGAGCCTTCAGGAGCCAGAATTCAGAATCCAGGAGAGGCGGGAATTCTGAATTCTGTTTTCTGACCACTGAATTCGCCTTTCTTCATTCATCGCACTTTGCATTTTGCAATCCACGAATCCAGGTCAGGGATTTAATTAATACAAACGAATTTAATTTTGGACAATTGAGCATTAGAGCATTAGACCGCAATGGAGCACTTTGACTCCCAATTATCGCTCTACTGTTCCACTGCTCCATTGCTCTAAAGCAAACGCACTAATTGCGTTTGCTTTAGATGACGGATTGCTCGGGGAGTATCGTCTTTAAAACCCTGAGATAGTTGCCTCCCAAGATCAGGGCTATTTCATTTTCCTTGTACCCGCGGCGAATTAGGCCATCGACCAGCTTCGGCAGGTCCTCGACTTCTTCCAGGTCCTTGACGACTTCGGGCTTGTGCAGTGGATGGTGCCGATCTTTCAGAGTCCGCGGGCCGTCGTATTTGACGAAATCCAGACCTAAAGCCACGTGTTCCACGCCCACCAAGTTGACCATGTAGTCCAAATGCTTGAGGAGGTCTGCCAGGGCAGCTCCTTTCTTCACCACCCGTTCCGGCAGAGCCAGAATACCGACCAAGCCTTTCTGTCTGGCTATTGCCTTTATCTGCTCGTCGTCCAGATTGCGTGGGTTCTCCAGCATCCCGCAGGCATTCGCATGGCTGACGATGAGAGGAGCCTCGGCGGCATCCAGCGCCTGGAAAAAACCTTCCCGGTTGATATGCGCGAGATCCACGACCATCCCCAGCCGGTTCATCTCCTTGATGACTTCCACCCCAAAGCGGGTCAACCCTCCTTTCGTTCGGTTTTCCCAGACTCCGTCGCCCAGCTCGTTGCGGAAGTTCCATGTGAGCTGCATCGAGCGCAGTCCCAGACGATAGAAATTTCTCAACTGGTGAATGCTTCCCTGGAGCGGGGCGCCACCCTCGAAATGGAGCATAAAGGCGATGTTGCCTGGTCGCACCTGCTCAGGAAGATCGTCTTTGGTCTTCACCAGAGAGATCATCCCCTCGGATTTCGGCGCCTCATCGAGAAACTGGTCAATGTTCTCCAGAGCCGTCTCCAAATATCTGCCCGTGTTCTGCGAATGCGAGTAGGAATCACCGCTGATGGCATAAACGCAGACGTTAATGCGGTCGCGCATCAATCTGGGCGCTATGGCAGCACGTAGAGGAGATTCTTCCCCTATGGAATGGCGGTAGAGCTGTTCGTATACATCACGGTGACCCTCGACAACGACGTATCGCTGCAAGATTTCATCAGCCTGCATAATCATCTCCTCTCAGCCGCTTTCTTCCCGAATAACACGACCCAAGGTCCGGCAACTGCGCTTTTTCCCGCCGGGGGGTTTCCATTATTTGAAACAGGTGATACGTTACTCTACATGGGTAATCAAACATATCAAAAGCGCCAAAAGGAGTTGGCGCGCCAGAGGAAAAAGCAGGAGAAAGCTACCCGGCGCCAGGAGCGTAAAGAAGAAAAGATGAGCCGCCCCAGGCTTGAGGGAGAAGATCCGGACATCGCAGGGATCCGGCCAGGTCCGCAGCCCCTAGTAGACTACTGATCATCGTTTTCCTGTAACGCCTAGTGTAAGTACGCCCTTATAAGATAGTTTCGTCATCGTTCGGCGGGCACTACCCATTTTCTACGATAATACCGCACTCTAAGCACCGGTACCTGGCTACTCCTTTTTCCGTCGCTTCCATCTGTTCAAAGTCGTACCGCTTCTTGCCGTCTATCTCAAAACACTCCGGACAGCAGCCGTCTCCAAGTTCATCGACGTCGATAGTCAAATGGCAGTATCGACAGCGCACTCTGTTTTTCTTCTCAGGCAACAGTTCGAGCGTGCCGTGATCGCAGGAAGTCATGTTTGGATGCTGAAAATAAAAAGTACCAGACATGCCGCCTGAGTGGCCATGCCTATCAAGAGAGGCAAAAATATTTTTCCAAAAGATCTGGCCCGTTTACCCCGTACCACAGAACGCCCCGTACGTCAGTGCGGGGATGAATGTTCTGAAATCCCGCCAAGGGTAGTGCCCTAAAGCCACGGACGTAAGTCCGTGGTACGGGGTTTACTCGTTCTTTTAACGAAAAGTCTTGACCCCGGCGATCGTCGTCAGCTGATTGTCAACCTTCTTAACACCCGGGACCTTGGCGATCGTGCTTTCGCACACCTGCCGTTCCTTATCATCGATGACGATGCCCGAGAGAACGACTTTGCCATGGTCAGCCTCTATGCTGATTTGTACGTCCTCGGTGGCCGGGTTGCTCCGAAGCGCTAATTGGGCCTTCGACTGCAGTGCCAGGTTGAGGAGCCGGCGCTGCGACTCTTCGGTCTGCTGAAATTCCGGCCGGCTCAGCGCGAGCTTAACGAGCTCGACGCAGCTCTCGATGGAGATGCGACCGGTGTTGAGTACCAGGTCATAGTCGAGTGGATCACCCAACGTTTTTTGGAACCACTGGCGGATATTCTCACTCCGAGCCGCATCACTGCGGCGGATCTCCTCCTGAGCGAATCTCTCGTTATCGGTCTCCAGCCGTTCCATGAGCCACCGAACCCGCATTTCGAAGGGAGCACAAACGCGCACGCGGAGCGCATGGGAGACGTCTCGCAGGAGGTACGTTGCTCCCCATCCGCGGATGAGCACGTTGCCCTTGACGGCATACTCGTAGACTTCCCCAGCGGAATAGACCGCCAGGCTCTTACGGCTCGTTCCGAGGCGCTCCCGCAGACTCGCGTGGCCTTCCTTGAAGCGGCGGATCGCGCTCTTGCGTTTATTCATCTTGCCCGCAACCAGATCGGAGATCATTTCGTCCCGCACCATTGTTAATCCTAGTGCCTCAGCTACCTGGAGAGCCACATCTTTACCGAGAGACCCCATTTCCTGGGTCATGGCGATTACTGTCATGCCTGTTGTCCTCCGGCATCTGTATTCCTCCAACTCACCGATTTCCAATCCGGCCTGCGGACTCTCATTAGCAACCTTAGCATTTCTAGAAGGTGGAATGACCTAGCTCAAACTTGCGATCTAACAACAGCGTAATGGATAGTGGATTGCTGTGTCAATCCGGGCGCAGGTTGTAGGTGGACAAGGAAGATGGAGTTTTCTATCGACCCGGGGTGATGCTATGACATGTTCTGGGTGGATTTGATTTCAGACAACACAAAGAAACGTTGGTTCTTCCTCGGGCTCGCCACACTATCACAGATAAGCGCCACTATCATTCGGATGGGCGTTCCGGCCCTCATGCCTTTTATCAAGAGAGATCTGAGCCTCAGCCACACCGAAGTCGGCTTCATCAGTTCTGTCCTTAACGGAGGCGCCGCAGGCGCTGGGATTCCCGGAGGATTAGCGGCGGATCGCTGGGGAGAACGGATGGTCATTGCCTATGGCACAGTCGCCGGCGGGATCCTCATCATGGGAATCAATTGGGCGCCAAGCTTGACCATGCTTTTCCTGTTATTTCCCCTAATCGGCTTTGCTACTACGGTCTCAGTCCCTGCAGGTGGAAGAGCGGTGGCGGTCTGGTTTCCCGCAAAGGAGAGAGGAACCGCCATGGGATTGCGGCAAACGGCGATTCCCTTGGCTGGAGCGATCGCTGCCATGACTCTTCCTCCTCTCGCACTCATGTCCGGGTGGCGCTTCTCCCTGGCGTTTGCAGGGATCTTCGCAATTGGGATGGGCCTTGTTGTCTTACGGTTTTATGAAGATCCTCCCATTTCCGAACCACGTCCGACGATAAACTCACCCGCGGGGATCAAAGAGTGGCTCGCGCGTACGGATATTTATGGATTGCTCGTCTATTGTAGTGCCTTTAGCGCAGCCCAATGGTTCTACTTGACCTACCTGATGCTCTATCTGACCGAGAGTCTCCATCTATCCATCCCCCTGGCCGCCAAGCTGCTGGCGCTCGGCCAGTTTTGCGGCGCTGGCGGGAGAATGTTGTGGGGAGTAATCAGTGACCGGTTTTTCGATGGCAGACGAAAACCGGCCTTAGTCACAGTTGGTATCCTTGCTACTGTTACCACCCTGTCGATTTTAGTCCTGTCTCCGCAGACTTCCTTTGGCTTGGTCGTACTTGTAGTCGGGCTGTTAGGCTTTACCTTACAGGGTTGGAATGGGCTGACTCATACCTTGGCATCTGAGCTTGGGGGAAATCGAACGGCCGGCCTTGCCGTCGGAATGGCCAATACGGCCGGTTTTCTTGGGGTGATCGTGTTAGTCCCGGCTTTCGGCCTACTCGTCGACCGAACTCAATCTTATCGTCCCGCCTGGCTGGGGGTTGCCGGCATGATCGCCTTAGCGCTCGTATCTCTGCTCTGGGTTAAGGAAAATGAGAAATGATCCGGGAGTCTGTCATGCTTTTCGAGCTTAGCCTTTGTCAAAAGCTCTGCCAATTGAGAAAGGATTTCTCAGAGTAGAGTTTCTCGACGTTTAACGGGACAGAGAAGTCCCGGCTTTTCAAATAGTCGGCAATCGGCTTTAAGGGCAGGCCCACCGCGGCAAGGTAATCGCCGTGGATGGATTCGATCAGGGCACGGCCTTC
>JAUXIP010000198.1 GCA_030620935.1 Deltaproteobacteria bacterium
GCCTTTTCCCATCTCGCGGTGGCGATAGATGTTTTCTAACACAACCACCGCGTTATCCACGACCATGCCGGAGGCGAAAGCGAGCCCTGCCAGTGTAATGATGTTCAGCGTCCGCCCGAATAGATTTAAAAAGACGAAAGTTGTGATCACGGATACCGGAATGGCGACAGCCACCACCAGGATGCTGGAAAAACTCCTCAGGAAGAGAAGGAGAACAATGACAGCCAGTAAGACAGCATAATAGATATTGTTTGTGACCAGGTGGAGGGAATCGTTGATGTACTCGGTCTCGTCATAGACCATGTTCAACCGAATCCCTCTGCCTTGGTAGAGCTTGTCGTTCAGATACGAGAGTTCTTTCTTGAGCCCGTTGACCACCTCAACGGTGTTGGCCCCTGAGCGGCGCAGGGCTCCGAGACCGATGGCGGGACGGCCGTTGGTTCTGACGGCAAAATCTCTATCCTCGTAACCGAACCGTACCTCGGCTATGTCCCGGATATAGACCGGTCGGTTCTCACTATGGCGGACGATCACCTCCTCGATTTGAGCGATTTCGGTAAACTGACCCAGCGTGCGGACCATGTGCCGGAGCTTGCCCTCATTTAAATCACCGCCTTTGATGTTGCGGTTTTCCCTAAGGATCGCTGTTCGGACCTCCGCGACGGCAACCTGCCGAGCCGCCATCGCGTCAGGGTCGAGGATTACGTGGACCTCCCGGTCCTGACCTCCGAAACGCCAGACCGCTCCGACACCGCTGACCCGCTCAAGACGCGGTACCATGACGTCCTCAACTTCTTCCCAGACCTCATTCAGATCGCGGTCCGTTTCCACGATGATCCATGCAATCGGGCTTTCCTCGTCGGTGTTGACAGCGCGAATCTGGGATTTCTCGGCATCCGACGGCAAATCGGTCACCAGATCCAGTTTTTCGGAAACCCCGAGCCGGGCGATGTCTTTGTTCGTTCCCCAGTCGAATTTGAGAACGATGGTGGACTTCCCCTCAATAGAAGTTGACGTGACTTCCCGAAGGCCTTCGACGGCGTTTAATTTCTCTTCCAGGCGGTCGGTGATCTCGCGCTCTACTTCCAAAGGGGCCGCCCCGCGATACTCCGTCTCCACCGTGATCTCAGGGCGGTCCAACGTGGGAATCATCTGAACGGGAAGGCGAAACAAGGCAATCGCGCCGAAGAGAAGCGCTAGAAGGACTCCTACCGTTACGGTGACAGGATAGCGAACACAGAATTCGATCAGCTTCATCGTGATTTTGGCCCAACGCCGGCCTGGGGGTGTCTCGAAGGGCCGATGCGTCGGGCGAGGAGGATCAAGCGTATCCCAAAGATACTCCCATTACCCCGTCGAGCGTAAGACAGGCGTATCGCATCGGACCGGAGAGAAACTCTCAAGCCGACTGATGGCGAATGGATCTTGTTCATTGGTCTGGATGGTGGTTGACCTTTTGGATTTTTGTTCCGTCGCGCAGCGACTCATTTCCTAAAATGACCACTTCCTGTCCCGCCTTAAGACCATCGTGATGAATTTCGATGAGGCCTTCGAAGGCTCGGCCGGTCTTGATTTTATATTCCTGCGCCGACCCGTCTTCGATGATGAAGATCACGTTTTCCGCTCCCCGGCGAACCAAAGCATCCTTCGGGACTAAGAAACTCTGCCGCTCACCCGCTGCTTCCACGGTGACTCTGGCAAGCATGCCTGCCTTCAGCTGGCCATCAGGGTTAGGAATCGCAACCTTGACAGGAAAAGTGTGGCTCTGTGGATCAGCCCGCGGCACGATATGGGATACTGTCCCGCTAAAGCTCCGGCCGGGAAGAGCATCCACCGTGACAGCCGCCGTCAGCCCCGTTTTTAAAACGCCGATCTTAAGCTCTCCCACCGGACCGGAGGCGTACACGGGATCGAGGTCAACTAGATCCGCTACAGGATCGCCGGGATTAACCCAGGTGCCGACCTCGACATGCTTTTTCACCAAAAAAGCGGTGAAGGGCGCGCGGAGCGCCGTCCGATCGAGTTCATACGCGGCTAGATCGTACCGGGCCTTCGCTTCTTGAAACTCCGCCTCAGCCTGCAAAATTTCTTCTTCTCGAGGACCCTTTTGAGCGAGCTGAAATGCTGCGAGTAGTCGCTCATACTTCTCCCTGGCGGCGACGAATTCGGACTTCAACCGTCCATTTTCTGCTTGACTGATCAGTTCGTCACGATAGAGACGCTCTGCCCGCTGGGAATCTTGCTCAGCCCGGCCAAGGATCGCCTTCTGTTCCTCTACTTCGGCCTGCCGCTGGGCGATCTCCTCGGAGCGGTAACCCCGCTTTAATTGTTCCCACTTCTGTCGCGCTTTCTCCACGGCCGCCTGTGCTCCCCTGAGAGCGATTTTTCTGGGAGTAGGATCAACCTGAATGAGAATCGTCTTCCCCCCAAACACCTGATCCCCTTCTCTCACATTAGCCCGCAGGACCTGGCCTGCGATCACCGCTCCCACGGTCGTCATGATATCGGGCTCGAGAGTGGCAACAAACGATACCTTCTCCTGGACGGATCGGGTTACGACCGGAGCAACCTCGACCGGCGTAGGAGAAGGCTGCGCAAGGAGCTGCGTTGAGCCGAGAACAATCATCAGCCCGAGGGTCAAGCCGCCGGTACGCCCAAACTTAGAGAGCGTCTCATTCATCATGTCCCCTTTAACTTCCGCTCGGGCCAAATACACTACGGAGTTCGTTAGTAAGTAGTCATAAGGCAACCGAGGGGGCGAGGCCTGTAGAGCGCGGGCACAGGAGCGTACAGGTTGCGTTCAGGCCCGGGCCAGGGGAGTAACCACCCTCGGCGTGGATGGGGCGGTGGCCTACAAGGCACAGGCCTATTGACCGCGCTCGGAAGGACTCGGCCCGAAGGGTGCCAAGCGTTGTAGTAACTTTCCCGGTCCTTCAGACTATCGCACGAGACAAAAAAAGAAAGGGTTCCTTTTAAGGGAAAGAATAAGGGAAGCTTACGGTTCCGGCAGCTTTTGTCCGTCGGCGTCCGCGGAGAGGAGTTTTTGACCGAACTGGTCGAGTCGCTTCTCGGCATTCTGAAAGCTGGACTGGGCGTGGCCTAAGTGTTTTCCCAGCAGGCCGAAATCATCCTGGAACTTGGAGAAGTCTCCTTCGAGCCGACTCAGATATTGGATGATCTCCTTAGCGCGATCTTCGATCTTCATGCCCTTGAGTCCCAACACGATCGCCTGCAGATAGGCATAGAAACTGTTGGGAGAAACAGGAATAACCTTTTTGCTCAGTGCATATTGGCTGAGGTTCCGATCGCCTCCTCCGGAGTCGTCTTTGATGATGGTCTCGTAATAGACATTCTCCGCCGGGATATACATGAGGGCAAAGTCGTAGGTCCCCTCATCCGGCAGGATGTATTTGGTGGCTATCGCGTCGATGTGTTTCTTGACATCGACCACAAATTGTTTCCTTGCCCTGGCCTTCTCGTCCTCCGAGGTCCCCTCCAACATCCGTTTGAAATTCTCCAGGGGAAACTTGGCGTCCACAGGCACCAACGACCCTCCAAGTCTGACGACAGCGTCCACTTTTTCGCCGCTTTTGAAAGCAAACTGCGTGTCGAAGTGCTCTGGAGGAAGGATCTGACCCAGGAGATCGCCGAGCAAAAATTCCCCTAGCCCGCCCCTTAATTTGGGCGCGCTAAGAATTTCTTGCAAGGAAGCAATATCTTTTCCCACCTCATAGATCTTGCGGTTCGCCTCTTCCAGACTTCCCAGGCTCTTTTGCACATTGCCAACCACCTGTGCGGCCTTATCGAGCCTCTCCCCGAGGCTTTGCTGGCTCTTTTGCAAGACCTCCGTGTTTTCCTTGAGCCTCTCATTCACATGGGCCTGAACCTGCCCCAACTGCTGGTGCAGGATCTGCGTCCTGCTGTCCAGCTCCTGCGCAAACTGTCCCTGGAGCAGGCCAATCTGCTGCTGGATTAACAACAGAGACTGGTCTTCCTTCTTTTCCCCAAGGAGGGTCTGAAGACGGCGCGAAACAAACCAGCCTATCGCTGCGAAACCAACCAAGAGAAGCAAGACAATTAAGATTAGACCGCTAGGATTGAGCAATTCCACAATCTGACGTGGGGAAGGTTACAGAAGCCTTACGGCGTATTCCAGGATCTCGCTGAGTTTGCGGATCTGGGTAGCCCGGATCGATTTTTCTTCAAGCGGCGAGCGAAGATATTGGTCCACACTCCTCTTGAGATTCCATTCGAGAAGCTCGACGCATTCTTCTATGGAAGCCCTCTCCGAACGCCGCCGCCGCGCTTGATGAAGCTGCTTAAAATTGATCACCCGACCCATCTTGCCCTGTACCTTATGGAGGAAACAGCGGACTTGTCAAGCCCTGATCCGTCGATAAGGCATCGACCTGAGCTCAGCCGAAGGGACGGTTGCTGCCCTTCGGTGGTGAGCTGCTCAGGGCGGTCGAACCGCGTTGTTGCTTCGGGTTCGCATCCTCACGTACTGCCGTGTACGCTCCGGTGCGATCCGGCTTTAAGATAGGGCCGCCATGCACCCGCCTCCTTCTCGACCGCCAGGGTTTTAAAGATGTTGCAAGCTTACGCACGGATTATGGTCAAGGGACCGAAGGTATTTGCTAAAAATGGTTCAAACGGATCAAAGCGGTTCCTGTTGCGTAACGCAGTGAATGGCTCCAAGTCCAAACACGAGAACTCGACACGAAATTCCAAGAACATTGCGAGTGGGAAAAAGCTCTCTCAAGATCCCCAGGGCTAAATTGTCGTTCGGGTGGTCGTAACTAGGAACGAGCACCACTCCGTTGGCGATATAAAAGTTGGCGTAGCTCGCTGGCAGTCGCTTCCCTTCAAATACCACCGGGCGGGGCATCGGAAGGGAGACCAGCGAAAGCTTGCTACCCTCTTGGTCCTTGGCTCCCTGCAGACGTTCATAATTTTCCATTAAC
>JAUXIP010000143.1 GCA_030620935.1 Deltaproteobacteria bacterium
ACATCTGAGTCCTACGATTGGCCTAAATTTATTGATTTCTTTCATCCATTGTCAAGCGCGACGGATCTGCTATTCTTGCCCTGAAAATTTGCCTTTCCGTTTGGGTTTGGAAGGATCTTATACTAAAGTAATTATCCGTCCCGACCTCCTCATAAACAGAACGAAGGGAGCTTTTAAAAATGTCAGTGACTATAAATGCCTGGAGAAATAATCGCATAGGCTTTTTGCTTTTGGGAGGGTTAGCATTAGGGTTTTTACTCGTTCTGCAGGGAATCGTTTGGGCCGGATTTGATATTAACGGGATCAAGCTCCCGCCGGGATTTACTATAACAACTTATGTTAGCGGCACCGGTTTCGACCCTGATCGGCGTGCGAATGCCCGCGGTATTCCGGCCATCGTAACCGTGACCTTTGATCAGCAGGGAAATCTTTACTTTGCTCGCACTGCAAATCGACTCCGGGAAATCTACGGCAGCGATGAAGCGTCGATCTATCGAATCCCGCTCGGAGGGAAAACCCTTACCCCCAAGACCGAAGCCGATTTTCTTTTCGGCCCTCCACTACCTGACCCCGACGAGGCGGGCGTCAACTCAAAGGGTGAAGTCTTTGTCAGCACGAGCGACCGAGCCAAAGGTTTCGGGAGCGTTTATAGAATCACTCCATCAGGAAAGGCCGATTTATTCGCGGGCGGCGCACCGGCTCCTGGGAAACCTCCTTTGCTGAAAGACCCCGAGGGGGTCGTCTTCGATAAGAGAGGAAATGTCTATGTGATCGATGATGATCTGGGCGTGATCGTCAAGCTCGATCCGCAAGGGAAAGTTCTTAACCCTCGGTTTCTTTCAAATATCGGTCGCGGTCGAACGTTGACATTCGATCCTCGCGGTTATGTCTGGATCGGAAGCGACGGACCGCACTACACCCCTCACGCAGACGGCTCAGGGATCATTTACCGCGCCTCCTTGCCGGAATGGAAGCTTCAGACGGTTCACTCCGGGCCCCTTCCTTCAGGCATGAGTCTCAGTCCAGGCGGCAACCTTTTTGTGGCTCAGAGGCGGTCCGGCAAGATCTTTGCCCTTACGTCGGAAGGCCGGCGAGTGGAATTTGCTTCCTTCAGTACCGGAGCAGCCGTGCGGACTCTTGCATTTCCGCCGGTAACGGAGGAAACGCGAAAAGCCGGCATCGCCGGAAGCCTTTTTGTCATGGTCTTTCCTATGCTCGACTATCCGGTGCGAGAGATCATTCGTATTTCAGGCCCGTTTGACGCCTACGTTAAAGAGGCTGCCAGAAACAGATGAAAATCCTAGGCCAAGCCTCAGCGATCCGACAAAGTCTATCGGCTGCTATTCTTTTTATTCTTTGCCTCCCGCAAGCCGCGTCGGCTTTTTGCCATACTACAGAAATCGTTAGGGAAGGCTCTTTTCGAATTATTCCTGCAGCCGTCAGTTCCAAGAGTATCACTATCGAGTGGCTCGGCCACTCGGCCTTTCTCCTAACATCATCTCGAGGAACAAAGGTCCTCATGGACCCCCACGGACGGCTTTACCCACCGCCTCCTGTCTTTCCCCATGTGGTTACCACCAGCCATTTGCACGGCAATCACAGCTTTATTTGGATGGCGCAAGGCAATCCGATTGTCCTCCACGGTCTGAAGATCGACAACGGAGACTGGAACCGAATCCATAGGGTCATTCGTGACGTCTCCATCTATACTGTCCCAGCCTACCACGACAGCCAGACAGGCATGGCCAGAGGTAAAAATGCCATCTTTGTTGTTTCTATGGACCAGATCTGTGTGGCCCACCTGGGAGACCTAGGGCACTTGCTGAACGAGACACAGACCAAGATGATGGGGAAAATCGACGTCCTTTTCGTTCCCCTAGGACAGGGGGGTTACCGCATTGGCTCCGACGACGCCGCAAAGATCGTTGACCAAGTTAAACCCAAGTCCGTGATACCATACCATTACGACTGGGAGGGGTACGCAGATGAATTCGCCGGCCATTTTCCGCGGGTCCGAAAGCTAAGCGGCAACTCGGTTAAACTCTCAAAAAATTCTTTTAGCTCTGAGCTCGAGATCCTCGTGCTCAAGGATACGTTGGGAGGTGGCCAGGAGCCATAACCATCTTGCTAAGAAAACCCGCCACCTTTCGGCCCAAACTATCTTTAATGAGATTTTTTACTCGTAGCGCAGCGCCTCGATGGGATTGAGCTTGGCAGCCTGCGCGGCTGGATGAAAACCAAAAAAGACACCGATAGCTGCAGAGACCCCACACGCGAGAAGAATCGAGCCAACCGAAATCAAGGTCTCCCACCCGCCGAAATAAGAAAAACCGTAGGAGGCAATGATCCCCACGACAATACCCACGACCCCTCCCAGTAGACTCAAGACCAGCGCCTCGGTCAGAAACTGCCGGCGGATATCACGCCGCCTCGCTCCGACTGCCATACGGATCCCAATCTCACGCGTGCGCTCTTTGACCGAAACCAGCATGATATTCATGATCCCGATCCCGCCGACAATCAAGGCTACTGAGGCGATGCCTGTCAGGAGATAGGAAAGCGTGTCGGTCGCCTCATTGGCTGCCTCGATCACTGCCGTCCGGTTCCGGATTCTAAAGTCATCCGGTTTTGCCCCTGCAATCTTATGGCGTTTACGCAATAGCTCTGCAATATCTTGCGATGCTTGATAGGTAGCCTCTTGACTCACAGCGCTGATCTCGATTCTTGGGACATGCTTAATACCCAGGAGCTTTCTCTGCGCGATCTTTAGGGGAATCATTATGAGGTCATCTAGGTCAGTGCCGCTTGAGGATGCACCCCGCTCCCGGAGCACACCGATGACTTCAAAGGGGATGTGTTTGATTCGGACGGTCTGTCCGACAGGATATTCCTCGCCGAAGAGCTCCTGGGCCACGGTCTTCCCGAGCAGGCAGACCTTTTTGTTCAGAGCCATATCCTCTTCGGTGAAGTTCGAACCCATTTCTACACCCCAATTGCGGACCGCGAGGTAATCGGGTGTCGTGCCGGTATAAACAGTAAACCAATTCTTGTTGCCGTAGATAACCTGCCCTGATCCTCGTACCCTGGGTGCTACCAACCTCACTGCAGGGACCTCTGCCGCTATGGCCTTGGCGTCGGCAATCGTCAGCGTGGTAATGCTCTCCGATCCGGCTCGTCTCCCACTACGGATGTAACTGCCTGCCCGAACCGTCAAACGGTTGCTCCCAAGCCTCTCCATCTGTTTGGCAATCTTGACCTTGGTCCCCTGACCTATCGCCACCATTGCAATCACCGCACCTACACCGATGATAACCCCCAGCATGGTCAGAGCCGAGCGCATCTTATTGACGCGCAATGCATTCAACGCTATCCATACATTCGCCAAAATGTCTGAGCTCAAACTCCTCTGCTCGGAGGGTGAGGAACGATCAACTTCACCGTCTGAAGGAGAAGGGCTCTCCGCCCTCTTCTCCTTTCCTTGGACCAAGCCGTCTCTAAAGTGAATGATGCGGTGACTATGGGAGGCTACTTCGGAATCGTGGGTTACCAGAACCACGGTAATCCCCTTCTCCCGGTTGAGCTTCTCGAATAGCTTGATGATCTCTATACCCGTCTGGGTATCCAGGTTCCCTGTGGGCTCATCGGCCAAAATAAGCTGCGGACTATTGAGCAACGCCCTGGCTATTGCTACTCTCTGCTGTTGCCCACCGGAGAGTTGAGTCGGCTGGTGGTCTTCTCTGTCACCCAGCCCTATCATCTCCAACAGTTCTCTCGCTTTGTCTTGACGCACCTGAGGCGAGGCCCCGTTGTAGAGCATGGGAAGCTCTACGTTCTCCAGGGCACTGGTACGAGCCAAAAGGTTATAGTTCTGAAAGACGAATCCAATCTCGTGATTGCGCAAAAAGGCCATTTCGTCCTGTGAGAGATGGCCTACTTCTTTGCCCAACAGTCGAACGTGACCCGAGGTGGGCTGGTCCAAGCCACCCAAAATGTTCATCAAGGTCGATTTGCCGGATCCCGAGGGCCCCATCAGCGCTACGATCTCTCCGGAAAAGATCTTCAGCGAGACTCCTTTTAAGGCTTGGACCTTTTGCTCGCCTAGATCATAGACCTTGCCTACGTCATCGACCTCGATGATAGGACTTTGACTCATCCCCTAACCCCGATGCGAAAAAAAGATGCAAGCCGTTGCCTTAAGTACAGTTTGCCGTTCCCACTCTTTAAGTATCGCTCACGTCGCCTGGCATCAGCTTCGCTTATACAAGCCTCATAAAAAATAAGCCTAACGGGAAGTTTATAATGAGTCGATCTGACTTGCCCCTTGAGGTGACTTCTCAAACGAGCCTTCAGATCGCCTGTCACCCCTGTGTACCAGTGACCGTCCTTACCGCTCTCTAAGACGTACGTATAATGCACGGCGTTAAACTTTCGGATCGGGGCTAAAAACCCCCAAGTACCTGCGCTCTCACGCGGCGTGCCCTCCACCCCCCACCGGAAGCCCCTTGTGTCTTTACCGCCTCAGCCTTAATCCCCACGATCAACTGATCCTCTTGCGTCAATCCGTCTTTAATCTCCATGTTCTCGGCATCGGTGGCTCCAAACCTGATGCGCACTCTCTCTGGTTTCCCGTTCCGGTAAACCCAAACCCTTCCCTTGCCCTCGAGAAATCGCCTATGTGCCCTCTCCGCCCTCTCCGCACGACTTCTCCTAGGCCTTTTTTTCCTTATCCGACCCTCATCAACCTCGGGATAAACCCTGCGAATATCGCTCCAACGAACCTTCAATGCCCTAAGTGAGGCGATCAGAACGTCGTCTTTTTTAGCCAAGATGATCGTTACGTTTGCCGTCATTCCGGGCTTTAAGGCCAACTCCTTGTTGTCGACATGGATTTCGGTGTCGTAAGTCACTACGTTGTTATCTATTTGGGGAGAAGGGTAAATCTTGACTACTTTGCCTGTAAAGGTACGCGCCGGAAAGGAATCTACTTGGAACTCTACCTCCTGCCCTAGTTGCACCTTCCCTATATCCGCCTCGTCCACCCAGGCGTCGACTTTCATTTCCGTGAGATCCGCTATGGTCACCAGCGGAGGTGATTGAAGACTCGCCGCTACGGTCTGACCCGCCTCTACGTTTTTTAGAATGACGATGCCGGAGACCGGCGCCCGGATAATACTACGATTGAGTTCGATTTGGGCCAGCTCCAATTCCGCCCGGGCCCTTTTAACTTGAGCTTTCGCTACTTGGATAAAAGCCTCTTTAACTTTGGTTTCATCGACCCGAGCGGAGGTTTCTTTGAAACGGGCATTGGCTACCTCCCACTCAGCCCTTGCGGTATCATATTCGTCTCTGGAGATCAGTTGACGATTATAAAGCTCGGCAGCCCTCTTATACTTCTTCTCAAGGTTCTTATAGGAGGCCTTGGTCTGATCAATGCTCGCCTCAATCTGATCCCGCTGCATCTTGACTCCGGCCTTCTCTTTGGCCAAGTTGGCTTGGGCATCTTCAAGTTTGGCCCGGGCCTGAAGCACGGCAGCACGAAAGAGATCCTGGTCCAGCCGGGCAATGACTTGCCCCTTCTTGACCTCTGAATTGACATCTACCAACAACTCTTTAATGGTCCCGGAAACCTGAGTGCTCACAGTCACCGATAAAACAGGATTGACCATCCCGGTGGTGGTAATACGGGAAAAAATATCCCCTTTCCTCACCTCGGCGAGCTGAAAGGGTATGATATCGTTGTCCTGCTTGACGGCAAAAATCTGAGGCCGTGCCCAGAAAAAACCCCCTAAAAGGACTAAGGCTCCAGCTAAATAGAGATATCGCTTCAGTTTCATAGGAACACCTCGTGCACCGCTTAAAACCGTACATATTTTCTCACGGAAGGTCGGCGGGTTGCAATGACCCGCATTCCCCCATTTTTTCCTTGACGTTGATCTCTTTTCAGGCCTATTTTAGAGGCCTTCGTCCAAATATGGAGATATAAGAGGATTCCAGCAACGAGAGTTCGCTCCATTAACTCTCGCGCCGCGAAACCTTAGCCTAGGGAGGAGAGTTATGCAAG
>JAUXIP010000313.1 GCA_030620935.1 Deltaproteobacteria bacterium
TGCGGGAATCTATGACATCGTTAATGCCAAGATGTCGGACTTGATCCGCCGCCAGGTAGTGCGTACCGGCTACCTTCCGGATGAATTCGTTATCTATGCCTTCGGTGGAGCGGGACCGGTTCATGCCGCCGGATTCGCAGCCGAGCTGGGAATTAAGAAAGTCTATATCTTCTCGACCTCACCGGTCTTCTCTGCTTTTGGCGCGGCGGCAGCGGACGTTATCCACACGCGCGTGCTGAGTTGTCAGTACATCCTTCCGGCCTATCCGGAAGTTATCCATCAGCGACTCGATTCAATTGAAAGCGAGATGAAGGAGGAAATGGTAGCGGAAGGGTTTCGACCGAGGCAGGTAGCTTTCCGGCGTTTCTTTACCATGCGTTACCGGCGACAGACCGCCGGCGTCGAGATGCCAATTGCCTGGAATCGCTTCTCTCAGAAAAAACTATCAGAAATTCAAAGCGCTTTCGAAAAGAAATACGTGGAGCTCTATGGTGTCGGAGCCGGTTACACCAAAGCCGGCATAGAGATCAGCGAGATACGCGTCGATGCCGTCGGTAAAGTGGCCAAACCACGCTTGAGCGCGAAGCGAAAGAAAAAGATCAATCTCAGAACTGCAAAAAAAGGTACACGAAAGATTTTCTTTACCCGGCCTGAGCGGAGGCTTATCGACACGCCGATCTATGATTATGAGCGCCTCTGGGTTGGTGCCGTGGTTAAAGGACCTGCTGTCGTCGAACTTCCGTTCACAACGACACTGGTCCCGCCGGGCAACCGGGTAACCGTTGATCCTCATCTAAATCTGGTGATGGAAATCGCATGATGAAAAAGAAAAAACGAACGCAAAGTTCTATTGATCCGATTCGTTACGAGATGTATTTGCACCGTCTCTGGGCAATCGGCGAAGAGGGGCGAATGACACTGCAACGGGTTACCGCCTCCCCGATCGTCTCGCAGGGCGGCGAATGCATGAGCTCGTTCTACGACGAAAAGGGCAATATGGTTCTAGCCTGCTCCGGTCACTTGAGATTCGCCGCAGCCACTTCCGACGCTATCAAAGTGCTGATCGATTGGTTTGGCAAATCCCCCGGTTTTTTCGACGGCGACCAGATTTTTTTCAACGACCCCTACGTCGCTGGCTCTCATACCTACGACATGATGATTATCAAGCCGATCTTTCACCGTGGCCGGTTGATCGCTTGGACGGCAACAAGCACACACACGGCGGACACCGGTGGTTTACTAAGAGGCGGTGCGTACGAAATCTTTCATGAAGGGATATGCATCCCGTCACTTAAAGTCGTCGAACGGGGAGAATTCCGAGAAGACGTATTCAAGACACTGACCAGCCAATGTCGAGACCCACAGTACGTAGGCCTCGATCTAAAAGCCATGATTGCCGGGAACAACGTCTGCGCCCGAAGATATTTAGGACTGGTGGATAAATTCGGGCCCGACTTCGTGCAAGCGGCCGGACAAAAGATGATCAAGGATTCCGAGCAAAAGGCCCGAGCCAAACTGAGATCGATGCCTAACGGCACCTGGGTGGCACGGCAGTATGTGACGACCCTCGACCGAAAGACTCGGAAATCCGTGGCGCAACAGCTCTTCTGCACGATGACAAAAAAGGGTCAAGAACTCACCTTCGATTTTATCGGGACTAGCCCTCAGACCGATACGGACCACAACTCCACGCTCCCGAGCACGATGGCGCATATCGCGCTGGCGCTAACCAATGCACTTTTTTGGGACGTGCCATGGAGCGATGGAAAGATGAAGCCGGTTAAAATCCACGTCCCCGAAGGCTCGATCCTTAACTGCCGCTATCCGGCGGCTTGCGGCTCGGCGCCACGGGTCGGGAACGTCCTGGTCTCCACTGTTTGTGAGTGCGTCTCAAAAATGATCTATGCCTCGGGGCGCTTGGATGATGTCAATGCCTCTACGGCCGGGAATCTGGAGTATGTCGGAGGGCCAGGCTACTTTTATGGTGGGCACACCCGCGATGGAATTCCAGTGGCGCAGGGGCTTTACGACCAACACGGCTCCGGGATGGGTGCGGCCCCCTATCGCGATGGGGTAAATACCGGTGGGCACATGAACATCCCCTCCGCCGGCACCAGCGACATCGAACGGATAGAGATGCAGTATCCTTTTCTCTACTTCACCCGTGGGCATAACCTCGACGGAAGCGGCTTTGGTCAATACCGCGGTGGATTGGGGAGCACCCGTATTTATCTTATCTACGGCTCTCAGGATTGTACCGTGGACTTCAAACCATACGGCGGCGTAGCCCAGGGAGGCTTTGGCCTCTACGGCGGCTATCCCCAAGGGAGAGGGGCCTTTCGCGCGCGGATCGATTCCGACCTTTCGGTTCTCGAACGAGTCAAAAAAGGAGAGATTCCCGACCGCCGTTCGCTCCGTGATGACTCCTGGGGAAATATCTATCACCCGGAAGGCGTTCCAGAACGGATACCGCTCCCCGAAGGAAGCCTACTCGTGGATTATGTTTCGGGAGGGGGCGGATTCGGCGACCCTTTAGAGCGCGAGCCTGAAGCAGTACTCAGGGATTACAAACGGGGTTGGGTGAGTTTAGAAACTGTGAGAGAGACCTACGGCGTGGTTTTCGATCGACTAGATAAAGGAGTAGATACAGATGCTACTGAGAAGCAACGAAAAGAGATTCGGGAAAGACGGCTCCACGAGGGGAAACCTCTTGCGGGAAAAACATCCTCTTTGGAAGGGACATCAGGAAGTGAGTTGCAAACAGCATTACTTTTTCATGCTGTCTTGGAAATCGCAGCGAATAAAGATCAGCATGTGATTCGATGTCGTCGTTGCGGGCACCTGTTCTGCCATGCCAAAGATAACTACAAACTCTTCGCCCTGCATCGGGTAGTTCACCTGAAGGAATTCATGCCCTACCCTTTGCCCTCGGGAGAATCCTACATTGGCGAATACCATGAATATTTTTGCCCCGGTTGCGCAACACAGCTCCAGGTCGATCTCTACTGTCCGATCCTGGGCGGAGATCCGATGCTATGGGACACACGCATCAGTTATGATCGGATATAAGAGACAGCATAAATTTAAGTGAAACAATGAAAATTAAAAAAATCCGGGCCGTTTCTCACACCGTGGAAAATATCATGACCGGTTGGAAAACCTCGCTTGGAGGACATGACAGTCATGAGCTCATCTTCGTGCGTATCGACACGGACAAGGATCTCTTCGGTATTGGAATATCCAGCCCTGGGGCGATATTTATCAGCGGAGACACCGGTGCCCATCATCTCGAGCTGATCAATAATCGCTTGGGTTCGTCTATCCTGGGATTTGATCCCTTCAACCTGGAGGCCATTCACCATAAGCTGGACTCGACGGTCAAATCGGCAGAGCGAGCCAAGGCAGGAATCGATCTCGCCCTGTACGACCTGTTGGGCAAGGCATTGGGTGTCCCCGCCAACAAGTTGTTTGGCGGAGCCGTCCGTGCGCGTGTGCGGGTCACCCGTCTCATGGGAATGTATAAACCGAAAGAGATGGAAGAGAAGTCCAAGGCTTTGGTCCAGAAAGGAATAACAGCCCTAAAACTCAAAGTAGGAACAACGCTACGGGAAGACGTCGAGCGCGTCCAGAGGGTGCGGGAGGCAGTAGGCCCTACTGTGACTATCACGATCGACTTTAACCAGGCATGCTCCCCTAAAGAGGCGATCCAGAGAATCAACAGGATGGAACCCTACGACGTGCTCCTTGTAGAACAACCGGTCAATAAGACGGACATCAAGGGAATGGCACTGGTAAGGCAGTCTGTTGGACCACGAATTATGGCGGATGAAA
>JAUXIP010000160.1 GCA_030620935.1 Deltaproteobacteria bacterium
GGCGCCCCTCGGACCGAGCCCTTCCGAGCGCGGTCAAGCCTTCGACTGAGCTCAGCCGAATGTCTGGGCCTGTGCCTTGTCGGCCACCGCCCCATCCGCTCCGAGGGCGGTTACTCCCTAAGCCCGGGCCTGCACGCAACCTGTACGCTCCTGTGCCCGCGCTCTACAGGTCTCACTCCTCGGTCGCCTTATGGCTACTTGCTGATGAACTCCTTTGTAAGGTAGGAGGTTCATGGTGAGAGACCGCCTGCAGACTTTCGCAGTCGCGGTGCTCGGCCTCGCGCTCTGTGTGATCCTGGCCGCCGGCAGCGGCAACGTGAGCGCAACCGGGGCAAAAAAGGGGTCGGGAGTCTTTGAGTTAGGACTCCCGACCCCCTTCCGATCTCCCAAGTTCGGGCCTGAGCGCCGGCTCGGACAGCAAAACAGAACTCCATCCACTCCGTTCCTGCGCCACAGCCCCGACGGCCGCCTCTATGCGATCTGGGTCGAGGACGACCGCAGGCCGGATGCTACCATGAGGCGCGTGGGGTCCTATGCGAACCCCTTGGCCATACGCCTGGCACTGCTTGCCTGGTCGGCTGATGGGGGAAAGAGCTGGTCTGAGCCCAGGCAGGTCAACGACTCGGTAGAAAGGGTCCAGGAAGGGGAGAGTGGGCCAAGGATCGCCTTCGGCGCCGACAACAGGGTCTACGTGGTCTGGTCGATAACCGGCGAGACAGGTAGCATTCTGCGGGGGAACGTCCGCTTCGCGATGGAAGATGGGAAGGGCGGCTTCACGCCCGCCCGGACGCTCAGTGAGGTCAAGGGTGCGGCGCGCTTCCCCATCGTCGAGGTCGCGCCCAACGGCAACTTACTGGTGGCTTGGGTCGATCGTCGCATCGACAACCCGAAACCGCGTCAGCTCTACCTGATGCGGCTCGGCCCCGATGGCAAGGCGCTGACGAAAAATTACCAGGTAGGCGAGGGGATGTGCGACTGCTGCCGCATCGGCATGGCCATCGGCGACGGCGGCAGAGCGGTCTACCTGGTGAGCCGGGAGGTGAGTCCGGAGCAGATCCGCGACCACGCGCTCAGAAAGTCCACCGACGGCGGCGCGACATTCGGACCGCCCGTCGAGATCAGCGACGACGGCTGGAAGGTGCCTTTCTGCCCCGACTCCGGTCCGACGATCGGCCGGGACGATCGCGGCTATCTCCACGTCACCTGGTTCACGCTCGGCCGCTCCGCTAAGAGGGATGGCGGCGTGTACTACGCCGTCTCGAAGGACGGCGGTCGGAGCTTTGCCCCTCGCCGATCGGTCCAGCGTAGCCCCGGATGGCTACTCCATACTGCGCTAGCGGTCGGTAAAGACGGGACAGTCTACTTTGCTTGGGACAACCTCGACAGCTCAGGCAAGTGGTCCCGGATCTTCGTTCGCGCACTGGCTCCGGACGGAAAGGGCTGGGGCCCGATTCAACAGATCAGCCGGGCGAAGAGGAATGCTACCCGGCCGGCGCTGGCGGTTTCGGAGAAGGATCTCCACGTCGCCTGGACGGAAAGTTATGGAGAGCTGACTGATGGAGAGCCGAGTTTTGGAGAAGAGCCACTACGGGTCGTGCTAAGGAGCGCCCGGCTTGTCGAGTGAAGACGCAGCGCTGGCCCGCGAGGCGTTTTTTCGGGCTTGCCGTCGGGCTGCTGCTCCTCTGGGTCGCTGCGGCCCTGACATTGGGCCGTAATTTATGTTGCCATTAAACGGCTTGACCAGTTTCAAATTCAGCAGATCTCACGATGACTGAGGACAAAGAACAAGCAGCGCCGAGCGGAGCGGACGGTGTCGCTCAGAGCTTCGCAGCCCGGCTGCGTGTCCTGTGCAAAAACGTCTTTTTCACGATGATCATCCTCACGGTATTTTTTGCAGCATCCGAACTCGTCTTGGCACTCATTGGAGTTCGCCCGGTTCTCTTGACCGAGGATCCCCTGGTTGGCTTCTCAGAGCACATCCCACAGTTCGTCGAAGCGCGCCGAGCCGATGGCTCCGTCATACTCAAAACAGCGAACAACAAGCGCAGACTGTTTAACATTCAAACGTTTCCCAAGAACAAAGCCAGCAACAGCTATCGGATCTTCTGCATGGGGGGATCCACCACCTATGGTCGCCCGTATTCCGATAGCGTCTCGTTTTGCGGATGGCTGCGTGCGTTTCTGCGCGCTGCGGATCCGATGCGCAACTGGGAGATCATCAATGCCGGTGGCGTTAGTTTCGCCAGCTACCGTGTGGCCAAGCTGATGGATGAGGTGAAGCTATATGCGCCGGATTTGTTTATTGTCTACTCTGGGCAAAATGAATTTCTCGAGCAACGCTCTTATGGAACCCTGATGAATCTCCCGTCCTGGGTGCTTCATGCCGATGCGGTGCTCGGGAGCACCCGAACGTATGCTGCCATGAGAAACGTGCTTGATGCCCTGAGACCCGACTCGCTTCAACAAGCACGAAAACGCGCTGAACTCAGTGGCGAGGTGGATGAAATCCTCAACCACACCATGGGTCCCATCAGTTATCATCGCGATGACGCCCTCAAGCAGCAGATCATGACCCACTACCGCCTGAATCTAAGCCGCATGGTTCACAATGCACGCAGTGTTAACGCAGACATCATCTTTGTTCAGCCCGCCGTTAACCTCAAAGACATGTCCCCTTTCAAGAGCGAACACAAAGCGGGATTGAACGAAGAAGCGCTAAAGCAATGGCAGACCTTGGTTCAGCAGGCCACGGCACTCCACAAGGCAGGCCGCGTGGGGGAGGCATTGGCCCTGTATCGCCGGGCACTTCCTATTGACGACCGCTATGCCGAGCTGCATTACCGCATTGGACAGGTCCTTTTTGATCTGGGGGAATACCACGGAGCCGAGCAGGCCTTTTGGCGTGCGGTTGATGAAGACATCGCTCCGCTTCGCATCCTCAGCCCCATGCAACGGATCGTTAAAGACGTTGCCTCCCGGCACAACGTTCCGTTGATTGATTTTCCGCGCATCCTCCAAGAGGCCTATTTTGCCCAATATGATCACGCCGTCTTGGGCAAGGAATATTTTGTTGACCATGTCCATACCAACATGGAAGGCTACCGTCTGTTGGGTCTGGCCCTGCTTGATCAGTTAGTCAATCAGGGGATTGCCGCACCCGTGGCCTCCTGGGGCGAGGCGCGCATGGAGCGCGTGAAGCAAGAGGCCATTGCAGGCCTGGATCCCCGGGAAGAGGGCTGGGCCTTGAAGAATCTGGGAAAGGTGCTGGATTGGGCTGGAAAGTTTGATGAAGCACACAACGCATTCTTGCGGGCCTTGGAGATTCTAGGCCCGGACCCAGTCATCTTTTTTCGACTTGCCAAGACGCTATCAGGCCGAGGAGAGCTCGATGAGGCCCTCCAATATCTCCGCCAGGTGGTGCCCATCGATCCAAACAGGGCGGACCTCCATCAAAAAATAGGAGGCTTATTAGCGCAGCAAGGGAAAACGGATGAAGCCATCGAACATTACCAATGGGAGCTTCAGCATCATCCGAATAATTATCGCGCGCATACCGGGCTTGCGATTCAGCTCGCAAAGCAGGGTGATAGCAGGACTGCAATCCATCATTTCTCAGAGGCCTTGCGACTGAAACCAGACGACAAAGTCGTAAAGAAACATCTGCAACAGCTGCGAGGGCGCCGCCACCGGGTAGGGGCCGCCGCTGAGGTGATCCTTCCGTCGACCGCAAGTTCGCAGGCCGGGCAGAACGCGGCCCCGACCATAGGCGCGGCGGCAGTCGGTTTCGAACTGAAGACGCTTGATGGCCAGCCCGTCCGGCTGGAGAAGTTTAACGGCAGGCCCCTGATTGTGAACTTCTTTGCGAGCTGGTGCGGTCCCTGCCGGGAGGAGATGCCCTTGATCAACGCGCTGGCGTCCAAGGCGGATGAAAACGGCTACGCGGTGCTGGGGATTGCCATCCAAGATAGGCGCGCCTGGGTCATGGAGTTCGCCAGGGAAGCCGGGGTCGTCTTCCCCGTCGCCCTCGACCGCAACAGAAAAGTGCAACGGGCCTACCGCGTCCTCGGCCCTCCAACGACATTTTTCATAGACGCCCAGGGCGTTATTCGCGACATCGTTCTCGGACCGCTCACTCCGGAGCGTGCGCGTCAAGCGCTGGAAAAAACCGGGTGTACCAAACGGTGCCGGGAGCCGGTTGATTCAATGTAAACCCCGCCTCTTGAGGCGGGCACAAAGCCGATGGGGTTTGCAAAGGGGAGAAGCGGCAGCTCTCCCCTTTGGTCGAACACCGAGTTTTACCCCGTGTTCGACATAACTTGATTTGACGGGCCTTTGGCAGTAAATTGAACTTATTTTTATAAGCTCATTGGGAGGTGGAAAAAGATTCTCAAACGCTCTTCGATACTCAGCCTATTGCTGCTGGCCGGCGTTATTTTTGTAGGCGAGAGAGTCTATCGGCTTTGGTCCGATGAGGGGTCTCAGAGGATCAGCAAGACGCAAGACGGCAAACCGCCCGCCGTTAGGAGTCCAACCTTCCGGCCTCGGCAATCGGGCACGGTGAGCACCAAACGCATTATCGAAAAGAATCTTTTCGATCCCGAGCGTGGCACGGGGCAAGCCCAAGGGACACAGGCTTCATCTACGGCCATGCAACAGGTTCAGAAAATGATTCTTTTAGGGACGGCGATTTTAGGTTCGAACCGTTACGCGCTTTTTGAAGAGGGTTCAGCCGGAGGACGCTCGGCAAAAGCCAGAACGAAAAAGGGACAGAAAAATATCCTACGCCTGAAACTGGGAGATACAGTCGAAGATTTTAGGCTTTCCGAGATCCATGAGAAGAAGGTCGTCTTTACCAAGGGAGCATTGAAGGTTGAGATCGCTCTCGACTTCTTTCGGAAGGCTGGCAATGGAAACAAGCAGTCGGTGACCTCAAGACCGACTCGGGCGAAATCCAGGAGGGCGGTATCTCCACGACCCCGCACTCCGCGCCGGGCTGCCCCCACACCCACCGGGAGACCCTAGCCACGGTGAAGATACGGACATTCTGTTACAAATTTATCCAGGAGTTCCTTGGTGGGTCTTTGACAATCCGGTAACAAAGCAACCCTCCAAAGTTTGCACTTCCCACCATAGAAAATTCTGCGAAAGCAACTAGTTACGGCGTCTCAAGTTCAGAAAAGTTGGCGCTTACCAGGTAAAGATAATGGGCGTGTAGGATGGTGTTTTATCGCCCAATTTTATTTTTTTTTTGCGTTTGACAAACACCTCTTAATTATCAAGAATACCCTCCTTGCCGACTGTTATTTAGCCCAAGGGTGGTTTGGACAAAGGTTGAAATTCGTGGCGATGAGTTCTTGCAAGGTTAGGAAAGAGTGGCGGGCGGTTTGGTGGGTCCGCGTACCTGTCTTCATTGCTCTAGGTGTCTTTCTGATTTCCGGCGGCTTGGGCTGCACCGCCGGCATTGAGAAAAAAGAAGTATCCGAAGTTCGAGGGTCGAAAAAAGTTCAGACCGGAACGCCGGTTATAAGACATTCCAACGGTTCTAACGGTTTGCGGAAAGGCCTCTTTTTTCCAGTAGCAGCAGCAGAGGAAGAGACACGACCCGATCAGGAACCTTCAGAGGCGGA
>JAUXIP010000238.1 GCA_030620935.1 Deltaproteobacteria bacterium
CGCTCTTTACTATAAACGCGTCTTGAGGTGGTTGCTCCTGAACAAGCCTCTTTTCATCTTCAGCTCCACACACTTCTTTCCCGGCTCTCCAAATAGAGAATCCTTCATGGGTATGCAAAATCGCCGCTGGTTCTCCTACTTGCTTGAAGTGCTGCAACCATACATCTAGGCCACTATAGCTCTTCTTATAAACAGAGAATCTAAACATTCCGCGTTTCCTTCCTGTCGCAAAAAAAAAGGGCTGTCCCGCTGTGATCACAGAACAGCCCTTAAATCCCCCACTTGGAGAAACGATGAATTAAAAGGAGGACCAGATAGTTCCTTTTTACACCCCTTTTTTCCCAAGGTCAAGAAAAACGTCCCAACTGTGCAAAGCGCAGTTCAGCTGCATGCCTTGGTTATACCTCCTTCCTCTCCTCCACTGGAAGGTTTAGCTATTAAGTAATCGCTACGGAGTGGCTAAATCGTAAGGGATGCGTTTGGGCGACGGTCGTGGAGACATTGTGGAGAGATGAACTAAAGGCTTAGTTAAGAAAGTATGGCTAACACATTGGAACATAAATGCCCCCGGCGAGATTCGAACTCACGACCCCAGGATTAGGAATCCTGTGCTCTATCCACCTGAGCTACGGGGGCTCAAGTTTTCTTTTTTATTCCCTTCCGCAGAGGTTTGCAAGGTAGTGCAAGCTCGCACGCGACGGATGCAATGAATGGACAGAAAGGGATATTTCGCTAGGCGATGGCTCCAAAAGTTTGACTTAACACATTATTCTCGTTATTAGTTAAAGCGTTGATTCTATCCGAGCGGGCCGTTAGCTCAGGCGGTAGAGCATCTGCCTTTTAAGCAGAGGGTCGCTGGTTCGAATCCAGCACGGCTCACCAGGTCCCTGTCGTCTAGCCTGGCCCAGGACACCGGCCTTTCACGCCGGCAACACGGGTTCAAATCCCGTCGGGGACGCCACCACCATTAACCCCGATCCTACATTAGTCGGCCCAAGGAATAGTTCCTGACGAACACCAGATCTCGTCGCCGAGATGCTTTGGCTAGGGGTCAGGAGCTTACCAACAGTGTGGTTGCAGCGGCACGACCGATAGGCGCGCCACCGCTACTGCGTGCAGTTCGCGATCACATAGCAGCACATTATTTGGGTCGGATCGGGGTTAATTTTGTTTTTGGAATCTCGTAGGTTTCTGGAGAAGATCGTTGATGGTGAGTTGATCACGGACGATCGAGAATTTGACGATTTTGGCGGGATCCTCTGAGACTTTAGCGCTGAATTTCGGTTCGATTCTCAGGTGTTCCTCATCCAACACTTTATAGTAAGCGGTCATCGTTTTTTTCTTGCCGGCGAGGATAACCGTTCCGCTGTCGAAAAACTGAATAGTCGTTGGTCCGTCGATCTCCTTCCACTTTCCGATAATGGCTGTCTTCCACCCGGGCAATTTGTCCTGCTTAGCAAGGGCGCATGAGGCCAAAAAAATCAAGAGGGCTGCTACGATAGAGAATCGAGTCAGTGCCTGCATCCTGGCCCACTGAAAGTTATCCATCGTGTTCTTCCTCCATCAGAACTTTTCCACGGTATTCCTCGATGATTTCCTTGGGCACGAATTTGAGCCCGATAATGACTAAGAGGGGCACAATGATAACGTCGTCGAGATGACCGATCACCGGGATCCAATCGGGAATCAAGTCGAACGGTAAAAGAGCATAGCCTACCGCCAGCCCCAGAGCAATCTTAGAAATCGTCGGTGTTCTTTTATCTTTTAGGACCAAGCGATAGACCTTAAGTTCTCGTCGCAGCGAGTTGCCGACGGCCTTTAACCTTTCCATCATTGCTTCAACCACGCATGACTATCTCAGACATCCGACATTTACAATTCTGTACGCCTAATGAAAGTCGCGGCTGGGGGCGGTAGAATCGATCCGGATCTCGGGTCTCCAGAGTTTTTCGGCCATGAGATGGACTATGCCCTCTTCGACTTGAAGGGTGCCGGTAATTCCCAAAAAGTTGGCTGTCTTTGCCAGAACGACATAGCGCTCGAAGACGCTCTCCCAAAGCACGACGTTTACGAAACCGGTTTCGTCCTCGAGGGTCATGAAAACCACCCCGCCGGCGGTTCCGGGTCGCTGGCGACAGATGACCAAACCGGCGTAGCGAACTCTATCACCGTTTTGCATCGAGGAGACGGTGCGAGCGTCCGGAATGTCTTGACGTGACAAGCTTACACGGAGAGGCTCCAGCGGATGGCGGCGCGGGCTGTGGGAAGTCGTGCGGTAATCCCAGGTAACTTCTTCGAAGCGACTTAAGAGATCGAAGGCCGGCACGGTTTCGCGGACGTGAAACGGAAAAGATTCGCTCCCGGTGCGTGCCAAACGCCGCACTTCCCAAAGCGCTGTGCGCCTGTCGAGGCCGAAGCCCTCAAAAGCGCCCGCCTCGGTGAGCGTGCTCAAGATATCTTCGTCAAGCCGTGTCCTGCGGACAAAATCCGCGAGCGATTCGAAGCCTAAAGCACGCCGGGCGCCCTCGATTTTCTCCCACTCCCCTTCGCCGAGACCTTTCACGTATCTCAATCCCATGCGCAGGGCGAAGCCGCTTGCATTCTCCGTACAGGGTTCGAGCGTGCAGTCCCAAGCGCTCCTCTTCACGTCAATAGGCCGCACGACCACGCCGTGTCGCTTAGCGTCCTCCACGATGGTGGCTGGGGCGTAGAAACCCATGGGCTGGGCATTCAACAGCGCGCAGGTGAACTCTGTTGGATAGTGACACTTGAGCCAGGCCGTGGCATAGGCGATCAGCGCAAAGCTCGCCGCATGGCTCTCGGGAAAGCCATACTCGCCAAAACCGCGGATCTGTTGAAAGACCCGCTCCGCGAATTCAGGTGCGATCCCTTTGGCCTGCATGCGCGTGATCAGCCGCTCGCGATGGCGCTCCATGCGCCCTGTACGGTGCCAGGCGGCCATGTCGCGGCGGAGCTGGTCGGCTTCACCCGGCGTGTAGTCTGCGGCGACAACCGCCAATCGCATCACCTGCTCCTGAAACAGCGGCACCCCAAGCGTCTTTTCCAGGACCGGGATCAGGCTCGGGTGTGGGTAATCCACCGGCTCCTTGCCGCTTCGGCGGCGGAGATAGGGATGGACCATGCCGCCGGTGATCGGTCCGGGCCGAACGATGCTGATCTCGATGACGAGATCATAGAAATTTTGCGGCTTGAGCCGGGGGAGCATCGCCATCTGCGCCCGGCTTTCGATTTGAAAAACGCCCAGCGTATCGGATTTGCAGATCCTCTCGAAAGTTGAAGGATCCCCGGGCGGGATCGTGGCTATGGAAAGATTGACCCCTTGGTGTTCCCGAAGAAGCCGAAAAGAGAGATCGAGCTGCGTGAGGCCGCCCAAGCCGAGAAGATCCACTTTGAAGAGTCCGAGGTCCTCAAGATCTTCCTTGCTCCATTGGATGACCGTGCGGCCCGGCATGGTTGCGTTCTCGATGGGGACGATGCTGTAAACCGGCTCGTGTCCTAAGAGAAATCCGCCGGGATGGATCGAGAGATGACGGGGAAAATGGAGAATCTCGTTGGCGAGCCGGAGCAAGTCGCCATATGCCGAAACTTCAGGATCGAGCCCCAGATGCTTGAGCGCTGTGGGGGGGATATCGTCGTAGGAGGAAAGCAATTTTGCTATGCGGTCCAAAGTAGTCTCCGCAAGCCCCAAGGCCTTCCCCACATCGCGCACCGCAGAGCGGGACCGATAGCGGACGACGTTGGCTACCATTGCTGCGCGGCCGCATCCATACTTTTCGTAGACATGTTGGATCACCTCTTCGCGCCGGTTATGTTGGATATCGAGATCGATATCAGGCGGCTCGGCCCGCTCTTTGGAGATAAAGCGCTCAAAGAGAAGCCCCATGCGTACCGGATCGATGGCCGTAATGCCAAGGCAAAAACAGACGGCGGAATTGGCTGCCGAGCCGCGCCCCTGACAAAGGATACTGCGCTCGCGGCAGAACTCGACAATCTCGCACATCGTGAGGAAATAGCCGGGATAGTCCAGCGCCTCGATGATATCGAGTTCTTTCGCCAGCTGGCTCACAACCTCAAACGGCACCGTTCCCCCATAGCGCCGGTGAGCCCCTTCAAAGGTGAGCCGGCGCAGCCGCTGAGTAGAGGTGGTTCCGTCCGGCAGAGGTTCCGCGGGATAGCGGTAACGGATTTCGGAAAGAGAAAAGGCGCAGCGCTGGGCGATCTCCCTGGTCAGGGCCAAAGCCGCCGGATCGTCGGAGAAGAGTTTTGCAAATGCCAACGGAGGCTTGAGATCATGTTCTGCGTTCGGCTTAATTCTTCGGCCACATGAGGATACCGGAATGCGGTGGCGGATCGCGGTCAGCACGTCCTGAAGCGGGCGGCGGGCGGGCGTGTGATAGAGGACTTCGTTCGCGGCAACCAGTGGAAGGCCGTATCGCTTGGCGTGCGCCCGTAGCCGCAACTCGTGTTCGACCTC
>JAUXIP010000102.1 GCA_030620935.1 Deltaproteobacteria bacterium
GACCGAGAGGCCCCGATCAGGATCTTGGACGTGGGGGCGGGGTATGGAGCGTTAGCGTAGTTTCTACTTGAGTATTTTTCCAACGCTACGGCGGTATGTCAGGACGGATCGGAGGAGATGGCCAGGCTGGGCCGCAAGCGTATAAATCACCTCAAAGGACGCTTTGAGTATGTCCTTTGCGATTTTAGCAAGGAGGGATGGAGCCGGAAGATCCAAGGGCCGTTTGGGGCTGTGGTGTCTGCGATAGCGATCCACAATGTCCGCTTGCCGGACACGATCCGGGCGATCTACGAGGAGACTTTTACGCTGATGAAAGCCGGCGGTTGCTTCCTGAATTTCGATCGCAAGCGTCCGTCGCAGAAGGAGCAGATGAGGTGGTTGAAAGAAGCCGGGTATAAGGACGTGAAATGCTTCTGGGACGGCGGCAAAAGGGCGCTTGTGGGTGGGTTTAAGAAATAAGGTGGATTGCGTGTTTGGCCACTTTTGTTCCTGACGTAGCTCTTCCCCTCAAGACAACTCCTTGGAAATGTGCTATTTGCTACGAATCTACCTGTTGGCCTGCATCTTGCATTTTATTAGGGAAGGATACAGCCTACGACAAGGAGGGAGCGATGTTTTTCGGCCTGAAGCGATCTTGTATGCTGCTGACTCTCGGAGTCTTGTTTTTATCAACAACCGGGTGCGTCTCTTTAGCCGGGGGATCCAGGACAGGCGCCTTCGTACCTGAGCCTAAGATTTTTCATCAGAGCATTGAATTGATCCCGTCGGTTAACGCGACTATCAAGAAGATCCAATTCTTTGAGAGCGGTCGGTCCGATATGGAACTTCGTAGAAAGAGAATCTACCAAGGGCGATTTGCGCAGGCGACGACTAGGACTATTTACACAGAAGTTCGCCTTGAGCATCCGCAGGTCCGAAAAAGAATCGATTTCCCCGTCACCTTAGTCTGTAGCCGTGCGGACGGAACAACATTCAGAATTGAGGAGTACGAGGGCCGGATAAAGAAAGGTTGGTCTTCGACCGACCACTGGATCGGGGTGGGCTACCATCGTCCGGGAAAGTGGGATGCTGGTCTCTATAAGATAGACATCTACATCAATGGTGATAAAGTGGTTTCGGGCTATTTTGAGATTTACCAATGACTCCATCGGTGCCTTAGATCTGATTTCTCCTTCGCATGCAGGCGCTGGCGACGTGAAAGGAAAATAATATGTTTCAACACCGGCAGACTTTGTTTTTGAGTTGGGTTGCGCTCGTTCTCATCAGCCTAAGCGGTTTCATAAGCTGTGGGCCTACCGTGAAAGGCGCCGCAGAGCCGGAGTGGACAGCCGAAAATCCACTCGCGTCATCCACCGGCTCGGGCGGCGCGGGACAAGGACAATCTCAAACGGGTGGTCGCAAGAGCTCGGTTGATTCCGGTAGCCTTGATCGGCTGCGAAGAGGTGAGAGTTCGGCGACTCCCACATCGAGTCCACTGAAGGATGTCTTTTTTGCCTTTGATGGGTATGATTTGGATCCGGCTGCTCGGGAAATCCTTAAGGGGAATGCGAAATGGCTTAGGGCCAATCCATCGGCAATAGTGCAGATCGAGGGGCACTGTGATGAGCGCGGCACGAACGAATATAATTTGGCCCTAGGGACGCGGCGCGCGGCCGCGTCGAAAGATTACGTGGTACAACTCGGCATTTCAACCGATCGCGTGTCCACGATTAGCTACGGCGAGGAGATCCCGGTTTGCAAGGAATCTAACGAAGAATGCTGGGCACAGAACCGCCGGGGCCGCTTCGTTATAGTGCGAGGGGCCCCACGGTCGTAGACGCTTTTGTGACCGCCGTAAAAAGTGAAGTCATTCCGAAGAATTCCGGCAGGGCTTATGTCGTTAAAAGGGGGCAAAGACTCCGTATCGCCGGGAGAACCGTCGTTGATTTCGTGGCCTTCAATCTCCATGACCTGCGGGAACGATTCGACCAGGCGAGGACGAAGACCAATCAAGCAAAGATTTTCGTTAGCGAGGGGGATCAATTAATATCGAAGCTCAACAATCCTCTGCTTACGATCGTCGAAGATACGTTTAAAGAGGGCAAGCACGATTTGCAAAAGGGAATGTGCAGCAAAAAAAGGTTTGAGTTGGTCGCCAAGGGGTTGGCAAAGAGAAAGTTTGCCGAAGGGGTCGATATGAATCCCAAGGTCCCCGAAGATATTCCCGACCATGGCTGTTGGGAGAATTTAACGGAGGCCCTTAAGCCCTGGAACATCCCGCCCGAAGATATTCCCAGCCCTTTTAATATTTTCCAGACGATGAAGATCGACCCCGAGACCGGCGCGATGCTGGACACGATGATCCGTCCGAAAGATGAGGCGCACGTAGACTTTAAAGCAGAACTGGATTGTCTGGTCGCGGCCAGCGCTTGTCCCCAGTCAGGTAGGGGAGAATCGATCAAGGTAGAGATCTTCAACGATTAGAAACATTCGCTCCGACCAACTCAGCTCCCACCCATCATTGGATCAATACCATAATCCGTGCGTAAGCTTGCAACATCTTAAAAACCCTGGCCGTCGAGAAGGAGGCGGGTGCAAGGTGGACCAAGGGATCGCACCGGAGTGTACACGGTAGTACGTGAGGATGCGAGCCCGAAGCGACAACGCAGCAACCGTCCCTTCGGCTGCCTTCGTCCCGAGCTCAGGCCGAGGGGAGCTCAGGTCGATGCCTTATCGACGGATCAGGGTCAATAAGTATCGAACATCCGCTGTATCTCGTCGGCATTATTCGTTTTGGTAAGGGCCAAAGCCAATAACGCACGGGCCTTCCAGGGTTGGAGATTGTCGCCGGCGACGAAGCCGCGCTTGGCTAAACCGGGGCTTCGCACCACGCGTCCTGAAGCGACGCGGCTGCACAGGCACATGATCACTCCCTTTTCTTTGTACACTTGGTCGAAAGCCTTATCTTCGGCGGGTGTCGGACGTCCGGCGCCGGTTGCCGCGCTGACGATTCCCTTTGCGCCGGCGGCAGCAGCGGCCTCGATCATCTTGCCGTCCGCTCCGACGTATGAGACGACGACGTCGACACGGGGAAGAGATTGCAGATCCCGAACATCGAACTCCGTATCGACGGTGTGTTTCTTCACAGTCTGGTGGTAATAGACTATGCTCCCGTCGGCATCGGCAAATCCCAGCGGGCCGAGGTCGCGGGACTGGAAGGCCTCCACGCGATAGGTAGCGTTCTTGGTAACGTCTCGCCCGCTGTAGATCGTATCGTTCATGACCAGCAGAGCGCCACGGCCTTTCGAATTGGGGTCAGCCGCGACCTTCACTGCATTGATGAGATTGAGATAGCCGTCGGCACTGATCGCGGAGGAGGGGCGCATGGAACCGACGACGACCACGGGCTTGTCCGTCTTGAGCGTCAGATTGAGAAAATAGGCGGTCTCTTCGATGGTATTGGTCCCGTGAGTGATTACAATGCCGTCGGCTTTGTCTTCGTCGAAGATCGAGTGGATGGTTCGGACGAGATCGAGCCAGTCTTTGTCGACGAGGGCGTGGCTGGGAAGGCGCCGAAAGGGAAACTCCTCCACTTGCGCTATTGTCTTCAGCTCGGGAAGCTGTCCTAAAAGTTCGCCCTCACCCAACCGCTTTCCTGCTTCGATATACCAGGCCAAGTCCAATCGGTCCTTGCCGACCGAATCGATAGTCCCTCCGGTCATGATCAACGATACTCGGGGTAATTCGCTCATCTTGATTCCATCCTTTCACAGGCCGCTGAAAAACCCTCGTCTGCCATCAGCCGGCCCGAGAGTGTCTCTCCGGTCCGATCAGCACAGTGCTAACGCAAACGCATTTAATTTTGTGACAATTGAGCATTAGAGCATTAGACCGCAATGGAGCACTTTGACTCCCAATTATCGCTCTACTGTTCCACTGCTCCACTGCTCCAAAGCAAACGCACTAATTGCGTTTGCTTTAGTTATAAGGCAGGCACAACCTCTCGTGCAAATCGCCCAATCTGGGCTTGGCGTTCGGGCCAGCGGGGCACCATGAATTGCAGGGCAAGATGCGCCACGCCGATTTCCCGATAAGACTGTAAAGCCTTGATGAGTTGGTTGGGAGATCCCTTTAAGCGCCCCTCCTCCTGGGGAAGCGGCTTGTCGCTGAGTTCTATCGGAAGACAGCATGATAGGGCGATCCTATCCGGATCTCTTCCGCCCTCGGAGGCGTAGCGCCGCACGTTGTCGAATCGTGTAGCCAGCTCCTTGGGCGTGATTTTTACAAAGTAAGGAAACCACGCGTCGCCGTATAGACCGGCCCGCCGCTGGGAGCGAATGCCTTCCCCGCCGACCCAGATAGGAATGCGAGGTTTCTGCAGCGGTTTCGGATAGAAGGCGATCTCATCGAAGGAATAATACTTTCCGTTAAAAGCCGGCTTTTCCTTTTCCCAAAGCTGCAGGGCAACATCGAGCTGTTCATCGGTCAATTTTCCTCGTTCTTTAAACGGCACTCCCAAGGCCTCGAACTCTTCGACCATCCAGCCGGCTCCGACGCCGAGAGTGAAGCGTCCTTTCGATAGGCAGTCGAGAGTCGTTGCAATCTTCGCCCAACATAATGGATGTCGGTATGGAAGGACGAGGACGCTCATCCCGAGGCGGATCTTTTCAGTGCATCCCGCCAAGAAGGCCAGACAAGTCAGAGGCTCCAAAAAAGGGCGGTCCGGAGGCACGATGAAACGTTTCTCTTCACTGTACGGATAAGGTGTGTTGATCTGCCAAGGGATAACAATACGATCGGCGGTCCATACGGAATCGTATCCCAAAGTTTCCGCCTGTTGGGCCGCATCCCTCAATGTCTCCGGACCGGCGGCCCGGCCGGAGATAGGAAGAAAAACACCGAACTTCATTCCTGGTCTCAGATACTCTAAGGAGAACTTTAACTTTCTACGCAGTATATGCCGAAAGTCTTGAGGACGGTTGCGTCGACTCGGAGCAAGTTATCCAAGGACCTTAGGGTTGTCAACATGCGTTCGGCCTATACTCAAAAGGGATCCCCTATCCCTTCGCTCCAGTGTCTCGGCTCAACCGTAGGCTGAGGCGGGAAGTTCCGTTCAGGGACCTGTCTCTCGCGCCGAAAGCGATGGACCTCTGCTTATGTCGAAGCGTTTAGTCTCGGTGCCTTCGACTTGTTCGGTAGGCCCCCTCACTCTCAGGGGTCAGCTTCGCAGAGACTTCCATCGTCTCCGAGCCAATCTTCGCTCAGGGACAGGGGGGCTTCCCCTTGTCCTTGAATTTGGGAGGACTTGGGCTGTTGGGGGGAGCTTAAGCCGGTTTTTGGCGCTTCTTGTCTGCTTTGGCCAAATTTGTGCCGTTCTTCGATATCCTGCCTGTGTTCGCCCACGACCCCCTCCGGTGTAGAAAAGGAGATAGAACAGTAACTTAAGAGACTTTTTGTGCTATTTGGCATCTCCCTTGCTTTAAAGACGGCGAAATCTTCTGTTTTTGCTCGCAGAAAGGAAGCCGGAAGGGGAGATGGAAAAAGAGGTTAACCTTAAAAATACAAATGAGGACAAGCGTTACTACCACCACTCTCGTTCCTCATGGGCGGCAGGCGCGGTTTTACTCATATTCGCTATCCTGGCCAATATGGAGCCTCTCAAAGGTCCGCCTAAAAAAGAGATGCCTGAGGTCGAGCCCACCGCGCTTGTGGTGGAATTGGTCTTAGAACGAGGAGAGACTCTCTCCAGCGTGTTGAGTCGCTTGGATCTCGATCGCAGAACCGTTCATGCTATAGTCGAACAACTTTCTCAATTCATCAATCCGCGGGCGGTACGACCCGGCCAGGCTCTTGAAGTGAGTTTTGACCCGAGGGGCAATACGGTCATGCGGGTGGAATACCTCTTGCCTGGCGCCGTGGTGCGTGTTGAGTGGACTCCCAAAGGATGGACGGCCGAGCGGAAAGAGCTGCCCTTTATCCGTGAAATGCGGGCGATCCGGGGAACTCTATATAGTAGTCTCTACGTCGACGGCACGAAGCAAGGATTGACTCCACTTCAGATCTTGGATCTGGCCGATATCTTCCAATACGACGTCGATTTCTTTTCCGATTTTCGGCAGGGCGATCGGTTTTCCGTTGTCTTTGAGGAGATCCGCTACGCGGACGGCCATGCAAAGCAGGGACGGATTCTCGCCGCAGAGCTTACCGCCGCCGACCGATCCGTAGACGCGTTCTACCATCTCACCGACCAAGGCGACGCAGGTTATTACGATAGTGACGGCCAAGCCCTGCGAGGTGCTTTCTTGCGGGCCCCTCTCAGTTACCGCCGGATATCTTCCCGCTACAGCAACGGACGTCGGCACCCGATCTCCCGAACCGTCAGGTCGCATCACGCGATCGACTACGCTGCGGCCGCCGGAACTCCGGTCATATCTATCGGACAGGGCCGGGTAAGTTTCGCCGGATGGCGGGCCGGCTACGGCAAGCTGGTCGAGATCAGGCATCCCAACGGCTATGTCACGCGGTATGCACATTTCTCCCGCATTGCTCCCGGAGTTCGTAGGGGAAAACACGTCGCCCAGGGAGAAGTCGTCGGATACGTCGGCCAAACAGGACATGCGACAGGACCCCATCTCCATTTCGAAATACTGAGGGGTCAACAAAAAATAAACTTTCTCACCATGCCGATCCCTCGCCAGCATCGACTCTCTGGTGACGAGATGGACCGCTTCACCGCCTTGCGGGACGAGGGTCTGGCCCTTTTGACCGACGAAGAGATCCGATTGGCGCACTCCGGTCGCTGACCCTCTACAAACCGTTAAAGCGTTAGTAACTCCTAAGTTTATAGACTTCGACAAAGTTTTTCGCGCCCCTTCGGGTCTGAGCCTCCCCTCGGCCTGAGCTCGGGACGAAGGCAGGGTCGAAGACAAGACGCCAAGCGCGCAAAGAATCTTTCCGTTACCTTGGCGTCCTTTGTGGTTCGATCGTGCTCACCACCCTGAGTTCATCGAAGGGCGGCTTTGCGCGAGCCATTGTTTTTCCGACTCCGTAATCCGAAATCCATGTGAAAATTTCAAATATCTTTGGCTAGCTTGTGGCCTTGACGACCATGCGTGAATAGACCTTTCTGGCGTTGCCTTCGGTGATCTTGCGGCGGTCTTCATCGCTTAGCCATTCGATGGACTTAAATACAGGCACGATGTCCTCGAAGTTCCTGCCGGTCTTGGGATCGATCGCATTGACGGCCCCGAACATCTCAGTGGCAAACAGGACCTGGTCTACGCCGACTCGCTTGATCAAGAGTTCCATGGCCTCTTTGTCGTAAATGGCCATGTCCCA
>JAUXIP010000147.1 GCA_030620935.1 Deltaproteobacteria bacterium
AGGCTGATCCGCCTCTGGCGGAGGCGAGATATCTGGAGCGAAGGGGCAGGACAGTCCCTGAGCCGTCGATAAGGCATCGACCTGAGCTCAGCCGAAGGAACGGTTGCTGCGTTGTCGCTTCGGGCTCGCATCCTCACGTACTGCCGTGTACGCTCCGGTGCGATCCGACACTAAGATGGGGGCCGCCTTGCACCCGCCCCCTTCTCGACGGCCAGGGTTTTTAAGATGTTGCAAGCTTACGCACGGATTATGGACAGTCCCCTTAGACAGGTGATAATTTCAAACTCGTATTGCGTATGGCGGACTGCTCCACAAGACTCCGGGTTTTACATAGTGCTAAAAAACTCTCTCAGCCTGGTCAAAAAGGTCCATATGCGAGGCGCACGAAGAACCCGCGAGCGGAGGCGTACTTGAGCAGTACGTCGGAGCGAGGGGGGCGAGCGCAACGAAGCAGATGGGCCTTTTTCAGCAGGCTGTTCAGACCACACCCTCGTTCCGAAGTGTAACAATCTCTTCGCGCGAGTAGCCGATCTCGCCGAGGATTTCGTCGGTGTGCTGACCGTGGGTGGGCGCGGGCATCCGCACGGCGCCCGGCGTGCGCGTGAGCACCACTGGGAGACCTTGTACGCGGATCTCGCCGTGCTCGGGGTGCTGCACCGGCTGGGCCAGACCTAGGTGTTGCACCTGCGGGTCTTCGAAGACTTCCTTAATGTTGTAAATCGGGCCCGCGGGCACGCCGGCTTTATTCAGGGTGTCAATCCACTCCGCGCTCGTCGTCTGGATGAGCATTTTGTTCAGCTCCTTATTTAGCGCCTCACGGTTCCTCGAGCGGTCGGCCATGGTCCGAAAGCGCGGGTCGTCGATGAGGTGCGCGGCGCCGATGATCTCGCAGAGACACCGGTACATCACCTCGCCGGAAGCAGCGATGTTGATGTGACCGTCGGCTGTCGTGAATACGCCGGTCGGAATACCGGTGGGATGATCATTGCCCGACTGCGACGGCACTTCGCCGTCGATAAGCCAGCGCGCCGCTTGAAAGTCGAGCATCGTCACCGTCGCATGGAGCAGCGAGGTCTGCACCCACTGTCCCTTGCCTGATCGCTCGCGCTCGATAAGCGCGACCAAAATCCCCTGGGCGAGGAACAGCCCGGCGGTCAGGTCGGCCACGGTGATGCCGGCGCGCACCGGACCTTGCCCCGGAAGCCCGGTCACGGACATAAGCCCGCTCATTCCCTGGGCAATCTGGTCGTAACCCGGCCGGTCGCGGTACGGTCCGGTCTCGCCGAACCCTGAGATGGAGCCATAGATCAGACGCGGATTGATGTTTGAGAGCGTTTGGTAGTCTATCCCTAGCCGACGCTTGACGTCCGGGCGAAAATTCTCGACCAACACATCGGCACGTGTGACGAGCTTCTTAAGAACTTCAATACCCTTCGGTGCTTTGAGGTTGAGGGTGATCGAGCGCTTGTTGCGGTGTAGGTTGAGGAAGTCGAATCGCATCGACGTCGAGTCGGCTTCCACGATCTCACAGGGCTCGATCCTGATCACCCGCGCGCCCATGTCTGCGAGCTGGCGCACACAAGTCGGACCCGAGCGGGCCCGCCCAAGGTCGATGACCGTGAGGTGCTCGAGAGGCAGCCCCTTATTTTTTTTCACTACCGCAGGCGGGATCGCCCAACCCGGCAGCAAAGCTCGATTGCGGCGCATCGATCGCCGGGCTGGCGTCACGTCCGTGTTCATTCCGCTAGTCCCGAGGTAACGCTTCAGTGATTTTCTCCAAGCTAAAAGGTCCATGCTCTTTCTCCCGACAGCTATCCGTTCACACCAAATCTTAGTATCTCTGTTGGGTATTCTGAGACCGATGCCTCACTCGGATCGGAGCGCACTGTGAATAGGTTGAGACTGACTGTGGTAAGGTCTGACGACGGGAACCGAGTCTGGTATTCCTCGGTTGCCACGAGCCCGGCCTCGCGCGCGCATTCGAGAAAAACTTCGAATTCGACAGGGTACTGGTTGGAATAACCGTGTATCGCATCGTAGGCAGCTGCGGGTGTCTTGTCTGGATTGGCCGCCACCACCTGCGGAGACAACGCATGCAGCTCCAAGACCAGAAGGCCGAATTTGTTCACGTAGGGAGTCCAGCAACGCAAATGCTGCACAAGATTTTCCTCCAATACATCAGAAGGGATCTCTTCTCCCCCCTTGATACAGGCAACCGTCGACCTTCCGGCCCTAGCTCCCGGCAGATAGTCGGCGGGAGGAATGTACGTGCGATTGTGGTCTAAAAAAGAGCGGACCTGGAGTAAATCACGCATATCGAGCAACAGCTCTCGCAGATCATCGGCTAAGAGATCGGGGCGGCCGATGTCCCCGGGAATAACATGAAAGGTCGGGATGCCGACCCGGTGTAGACGTTGACTGCACGTCTTGCGGGCTGTTTGACTGATGTCGACTCCGATGAGGACCAGCGGATATTCTTCCAATACCTGACCCCGGATGGTCCGGTGCTTCACCACGGTATAGAGCTGTTCCAGCAAAGCCCCATCACCACACCCCACGTCACAGATACCTTGCGGCTGGAGGTCGAGCGGCCGGTTAAAGATGTTTCTTATAATCTCGTCGGTCCGTTTAAAATAGTTTTTGTGAGCTGCCCCGCTGCCCCATACATTGATCTCCCTATTCACCAGATGCTCCAGGCTGCCGCCTATAAAATGGGACACAGGCGGGTTTTTGAAAAGAAGCGAGTCTAAAACCTTTAGGAGCGGGAGGTACGAGACGGTCACGCCGTAAGCTGCCGCAATCCCCGCGGCATAATGACCCTCCGGAGTCATCTCGTAGGAATCTTGTCGGCGACAAGCCCAAGCTTGCGTAGCGAGCAAATCAAACACGCAGCTGAGACTTTCCCGATGACCCGTCGGTTTGAAACGGTGCACCGGCGAGCCCTCCTGCTCGAATTGAGAAAAGATTCCTTTTCGTGCGAGCGCCACCATGACCGGACCAACCAGCATGCCGTCGAGGTGGCTGACGACTCGACTCCGTACCTTTTCGGCTATCGTGTCGGAACTATGCAGAATCCCCCATCGATTCTCCGCCTGCGTTACCACGGACCCAAAAGAGAGCAGGCAAGTCTTCTCTGGTTTTCCAAAGACAAAGTCTTCCAGAAAAATCGCCTTGGGAATAAAGGAAGTTACTTCTCTATAAAGAGGCGCGAAGCTTACGGCAACCTGCCCCTCGGGCGTCAGCGAGTAGAGAAGGTGTCCCTTTGGCCCCCTCCTCTGGTGCATCCACCCGTAGGAAACGAGGAGACGGAAGGCAACTCGTAGATAGCCAAGGTTCCCGTTGAAGACGTGGGCTATCTCTTCGAGACTCACCTCCTTTGAGGTTGTTCGGAAAAATTGGAACACTCCATTGTTATCGAGGGCTGTCACGGTGGGAGCGAGAACAATACCGGCCAGATGATGGAATATCGTGCCGCGTACCTTCGCTTTTTCATCCTTCGTCAACGTTTTCTCCCTACTCTTTTCTGCGGTGACGGCTTCTATTTGCATGAACGATTAAATTTTTAAAATTCTTCCTATTAGAAAAGACAATTAAAAGTCGGAGCCCTTTTAGCGAATATCGGAAACGCTGTCAAGCAAAAACTAAAGGTTACTAGTGGGTAAACCCTATAGTAGGGGATGTGACTTGCCCTATCATTGGGATGCCTTTCATACACAATGTGTTTTGAATTCAAGTACTTAGCTACACTCTAAGTAGCGTTTTACGGCCTTTTTAAGGTGAGACAATTTTTTTTAAAACTCCATCGATTTTGGCGACGGGGCAGTACGTACGGCCTTCTCTCCTCAGACTCTTCATTGCCTCCCCCTCCCGTTCCCTTCGGGCGAGTTCTCCAATGGCCTGGGCTGTGGTTCGACTTTGCTCACCACCCCGAGACTGTCGAAGGGCCTCCAACCTCCACGTCCTTGTGCCTCAAGCCTCAAGCCCTCAACCGTGGGCCGGCGAGAATTGCGGGCCAAGTTGCCTCCCTCGGAACCGGAAGGATCGTAGTGCTGCGGGGGGCCTGCTCCAAAGAAAGGGAGACCTCCGACACTGAAACACCTTGAGGGAAATGAACCTGACAGGTTAAGCGCTTAGGGGCTGAAAAGTAGAGGTCCAGCGACTCCCGCTGTGGTTCGAGGCTCCTCACCACCCTGAGACTATCGAAGGGAGGAGCGGCCCCCTGTGCTTCTTTGGAGCACCACACTTTTCGAAATGGAGCCAGCCGAGCATTGACAACTACGAGAAAACTTTACTAAATGGCATGTGACCTGCTCTTTCCGAGCAGAAACCTGTGGATAAAGGAGAACGACTTTGGCAACACCTGTAACTGCGCCCATGGTAGGGAAAATCTTAAAGGTCGAGAAGAAGGTCGGTGAGCGAGTGGAGGAAGACGACGTCGTCATCGTTATGGAGGCCATGAAAATGGAGATCCCGGTTGTCGCCCCTGCCTCTGGAGTTATCAAAGAAATCAAAGTCTCTCCCGGAGATGCCGTAGAAACAGAGCAAGCTCTGGCTGAGATCGAGTAAGAATTCTCTCCCCCACTTTCCTCCCAAGGAGAACGATATGGATATTTGGACATTCGGATTTACCGTAGCCCTGATCGGCATGGGAGGCACTATGCTGGTCTTGTGGCTCTTGAGCCTGCTTATTCTCGCGCTCAGAAAGATCTTTCCTTACAAGACCGAAGAATCGACATCTACAAAAGGATAGGAGAGAAATGGAATCAGCGATCGCCTCCGGACTTCAAGGTCTCCTACTTGGCCTTTCCCATCTTGAGTTAGGCCAAGTCGTGATGATCCTCATCGGCTCCCTCCTTCTCTACCTCGGCATCAGCAAAGGATTTGAGCCGTTGCTTCTTTTACCTATCGGCTTCGGCGCTATCCTCGTCAACATCCCACAGGCAGGACTCATGGAAGAGGGAGGCGTGCTCCGCCTCCTTTACGAGGCTGGGATCCTCACAGAGCTTTTCCCAATTCTAATATTTGTTGGCATCGGGGCCATGACCGATTTTCAACCGCTGTTAGAGAACCCGAAGATTATTTTACTTGGGGCAGCGGGCCAGTTTGGTATCTTTCTTACACTGCTTTTGGCCTTGGCCGTCGGCTTCAACAAGCTTGATGCAGTGGCTGTCGCCATTATCGGGGCATGCGACGGCCCCACTGCTATCTATGTCAGCTCTAAGTATGCCCCTCACCTCCTCGGGGCAGTTTCCGTAGCAGCCTATTCTTATATGTCTCTCGTACCGCTCATCCAACCCCCGATCATGCGTCTGCTCACCACGGAAAGGGAAAAAAAGATCGTTATGGGGGTTATGAAACAACCGGTCTCCAAGAGAACCAAGATCCTCTTCCCGGTGGTGGTCACGATCGCTGCCTCACTGATAGCGCCGAAAGGGACACCCCTCATCGGAATGGTCATGCTGGGAAACCTCATGAGAGAATGCGGCGTGGTGGAGAGATTAAAGCATGCCTCGGAAAATGAGATCGCCAATATCATTACCCTTCTCCTTGGCCTTTCTATCGGAGCCACCATGGAGGCGGAAAAATTTCTGCAGCAGCAGACACTCATCGTCTTGGTGCTGGGCTTCATAGCGATAAGCCTAGACACCGTGATGGGAGTTCTCCTTGGGAAGTTGATGTGCCTTCTCACCGGGGGCAAGATCAATCCCCTGATCGGCGCGGCCGGAATCTCCGCCTTCCCGATGGCCGCCCGCGTGGCCCAGACTGAAGGGCAAAAGTATAACAAAAAGAATTATCTTCTGATGCACGCCATGAGCGCCAATGCGGGCGGACAGATCGGTTCTATCATCGCAGCCGCCGTCATGCTCTCCGTCCTGGCAGGGATGGGGATCGTGTAACGAGCGAGGAACCTAAGGATGACAAGGACCAGA